>NZ_JHXW01000012.1 GCF_000622245.1 Fusobacterium perfoetens ATCC 29250
GAATTAACATTAGGAGTAAGTTATAATACTTTCTTTAGTGGAGATAAAGAAGAATACTTAACAGGAAGATTTGTAGGTGGAAGTAACTTTGATATGTTAGTAGGAGAAAAAGCAGATACATTCTCATTAAATGGAAAATATGAAGTATCAACAGAAAAAGGACTATCATTTGATGTAAGAGGAAACTATGCGTTTGAACATGAAAACTCAAAAGATGAATGGACAGTAGGAATGGGAATAGGTTATAAATTCTAGTTTTAAATAATACAAGGACTCGAGAGAAATCTCGAGTTTTTGTTATATAAAAACTATCTAATTATATACCAAAAATAGATATTTATAATAACTTAATATCAATAAAAATAAAGAATTATAAAGTAAAATATAAAAAATCACTCGTAAATCAGGGGTTATAATTACACCTTAGATTAAAAAGAGTGATTTTTATTTATAGATTAATAGGTTGTATACTTAATAATTATTTTCAGAAGTTAAAACTTCCATTTTTTTGGCGAAAAAATATTTTTCCCCAGTGGAAAATTTTTTCAATAAAAAAATATCTTCCTAATAAAATTATATCATTTTATTTTTATTTTGTAAAATAAAAATAAATTTTTATTATAGTACTTGTTTATTGATAAAAATAAATTTCCAATATTTAATTTTCATAAAAAAAATGATATAATAAAATACTGAATTATAAAATAAAAAAATAAAAAGAAAGTAGGAAAAATGAGAGTATTAGTAATTGGAGATGTTGTAGGAAGTCCTGGAAGAAAAACATTAGAGGAATATTTAAAAAAAGTTGGAGAAAGATATGATTTTATAGTTGTAAATGGAGAAAATTCAGCTGCTGGTTTTGGAATTACAGCAAAAATAGCAGAGGAATTTTTTGAGAAAAAAGTAGATGTTATAACAAGTGGAAATCATATTTGGGATAAAAAGGAGATTTATACTTATTTAGAAAATTCAGATAGACTATTAAGACCTGTAAACTATCCAGAGGGAGTACCAGGAAAAGGATATACTGTTGTAAAAAGTAGAAAAGGAGTAAATGTAGGTGTTGTATCTATTCAAGGAAGAGTATTTATGCCACCAATAGATTGTCCTTTCCAAGTTTTAGGAAAAGTAGTAGAAGAAATGAAAAAAACTTGTAAAATTATAATAGTAGATTTCCATGCTGAAGCAACTTCTGAAAAAATTGCTTTAGGAAAGCATTTTGATGGAAAAATCTCTCTTTTATATGGAACACATACTCATGTACAAACAGCTGATGAGAAAATATTATTAGAGGGAACAGGATATATTTCTGATGTTGGAATGACAGGTTCTGATAATGGTATAATTGGAATGGATAATGAAAGTGTTATTCCAAAATTTATAAATTGTCTACCACAAAGATTTGAAATAGCAAAAGGTTTAGAGAGATTAAACGGAATAGATGTTGAAATAGATGAAGAAACTGGAGAATGTACAAGAATAGACAGAATAAATCTTTCTTTAAGTCAAATAGAAATAATGTAGGAGAAATTTAATGAAAGTATTAGAGATAAAAGTTGTATTTGAAAGTGATGATTTAGAAAAAGCAAAAAAAGAAATAGGAGATGTATTTTATGACTTTGGTGCTACAGGTTTAAAAATAGAAGAACCATTGACACATAAAAATTCTTTAGATTATTACAAAGATGAAAAACAATTTTTAATGGTTGAAAATGCTGTATCAGCTTATTTTCCAATAAATCCTTATTCAGAAAGAAGAAAAATAGCTATCACAGAAGCTTTTGATAATAAGTTTCAAGATAGAGATGATATTATATATAGTATAGAATTTTTTGAATATGATGAAGAAGATTATCAAAACAGTTGGAAAAAATATTTCTATACTCAAAAAATAAGTGAAAGATTTGTTGTAAAACCTACTTGGAGAGAATATGAACCTCAAGAAAATGAGCTTGTGATTGAGTTAGACCCAGGAAGAGCATTTGGTACAGGAACTCACCCAACAACTTCATTATGTATAAAACTTATGGAAGAAAATATATCTTCTGATGATACTGTAATAGATGTTGGAACAGGTTCAGGAATTTTAATGATAGCTGCTGAAAAATTAGGAGCAAAAGAGATTGTAGGAACTGATATAGATTCAATGGCTGTAGAAGTAGCCAGAGAAAACCTAGCTTTAAATAAAGTTGATGAAGAAAAGGCAAAAGCCTATGTAGGAGATTTAATATCAGTAGTAAAAGATAAGAAATTTGATGTAGTTGTTGCTAACATTTTAGCTGATGTATTATTAATACTTCTTAAAGATATATCAAGAGTGGTAAAAGAAGATGGAATTATAATATTCTCTGGAATAATAGAGGATAAATTAGACGAAATGAAAAAAGCTATAAATGAAATAGGTTTAGAAATTTTAGAAATAAAAGCTGATAAAGAGTGGAGAGCTATTTTAATGAAAAATAGATAATTTTGGAGGGAAATTATGAGAAATTTTATAGTAGCAATAGATGGACCAGCAGGAAGTGGAAAAAGTACAGTAGCTAAAATTTTGGCTAAAAAATATTCAATGACTTATTTAGATACAGGGGCTATGTATAGAATGTGTGCCTTATATTTTTTAGAAAATAATATAAGTCTAAATAAACAAGAAAATATTGATAAACACCTACCTTTAATAAATATTGATATAGATAAAGATAGTTTTTATCTAAATGGAAAAGATGTATCTAAAGAGATAAGAACTCCAGAAGTTACAGCTTTAGTTTCATATGTAGCTAAAATAAAAGAAGTAAGAGAAAAAATGGTAGAGTTACAAAGAAAAATAAGCTTTGGAAAAGATGTTATATTAGATGGTAGAGATATAGGGACAGTAGTATTCCCTAATGCTGATTTAAAAATTTTCTTAGTAGCTTCTCCAGAAGAAAGAGCTAGAAGAAGAATGAAAGACTATGAAGAAAAGGGAATAAAAGAGGAATATAATAAAGTTCTAGCTGGAATACTAGAAAGAGATTTTATAGATTCTACTCGTAAAGAAGGACCATTAAAAAAAGCAGAAGATGCTGTTGAAATAAATACTGATGGAGATACTATAGAAGAAACAGTAGCAAAATTAGGAGTATTTATAGGAGTAGCCAGACAACAAAAAGCTAAAAGAGATGGGGAGAAATATGATATATAATTTTTTAAGAGTGATTATATATATAATATTATTCTTTGTATGTATATTTGATAAGAAAAAAAGAGAATTTATAAGAAAGAGATTTTCTCAAAACTTTGAATTTTTAAAAAGTGAGAATAAATATTATTGGATTCATTGTTCATCTGTTGGAGAGGTAAATTTAACAGATTCTTTAGTAAAAAAAATTCTTGAAAAAAAAGATGAAGATATATTAATAAGTACTTTTACAGATACAGGCTATGAAACAGCTGTAAAAAAATATTCAGCAAACAATAGAGTGAAAGTGATATATTTTCCTTTAGATGATTATTTTTTAATAAGAAAAATCTTAAAAATTATTAATCTTAAGGGATTGATTCTTATTGAAACTGAAATTTGGCCTAATTTAATAAATTTATCCTATAAAAAAGGAAAAGTGTTTTCAGTTAATGGAAGAATCTCTGATAAAAGTTATAAGAAATATTTAAAAATAAAAGGTGTTTTAAAGAGTTTATTAACTAATAAAATAGAAAAATACTATGTTCAAACAGAGATAGATAAAGAGAGATTTGAAAGTTTGGGAGCAACTCCTGAAAAAGTCATAGTTACAGGAAATTTAAAATTTGATATAGAATTACAAAATTATTCTTTTGATGAAAAAGAACAATTAAAAAAAGAAATTCTAGCAAAAGATAAAAAAATATTTGTAGCTGGAAGTACAAGAACAGGGGAAGATGAAATAATAATAGAAGCTCTACAAAAATTAGAAAATTATCTAGTAGTATTAGTTCCTAGACATTTAGATAGAATTCCTAAGTTAGAAAGTACAATAAAAAATATGGGAATTATTTATAAAAAGTTTAGTGAATTAGAGGAAAAAACTAATATAGAAGAACAGGATTATAAAATATTGATTGTTGATAAAATGGGGGTTTTAAGAAAGTTTTACTCTATAGCAGATATATCTTTTGTAGGAGGAACTTTAGTAAATATTGGAGGACATAGTTTGTTAGAGCCATTATTTTATAGAAAAACTCCAATTTTTGGAGAATATTTACAAAATGTTAAGGATATAGCAAAAGAAGTCCTTAGAAGAGAGATAGGTTATAAAGTAAAAAATTCTGATGAAATATATGAAATAATTTTAAAAATAGAAAAAGAAAATTCAAAAGAAAAAGAGATAGAGGAATTTTTCAATGCTAATAAAAATGTGGCAGAGAAAATAGTAAGTGACTTATAATTTGGAGGGAGAATGAAAGAAATAAAAGAAAAAGAATATTGGGAACATTTTTTTGAAAAGCCTAAAAAACATTATAATCCATATATGGAGAGACTAAAAGAGTTTCCAGAATATATAATGTATGATAGTGATTTAATGGACTCATATAAAAATAGATGGAATGAATTTTTTGGAAATGATAATCCAATATATATAGAAATAGGTTCAGGGAGTGGAAACTTTGCTATAGGAATGTGTCAAAAATACCCTGAGAGAAACCATATGGCTATGGAATTAAGATTTAAAAGATTACATTCATCAGCTAGAAAATCTAAAAACTTTAATTTAAAAAATGTAGTTTTCTTAAGAAGATTTGGAGAACAAATTCTTGATTTTATAGGAGAGGGAGAGATACAGGGAATGTATATAAATTTCCCTGACCCATGGGAAGGAAATGAAAAGAATAGAATAATTCAAAAACCTTTATTTGAAACTTTAGATAAAGTTATGAAAGTTGGAGGAAAATTATTCTTTAAAACAGACCATGACCAATATTATTTAGATGTATTAGAATTATCAAAAGAATTAGAAAACTACAAAGTAGTTTACCACACTAATGATTTACATAAAAGTGAGAAAGCTGTTGATAATGTTTTAACAGAGTTTGAACAATTATTCTTAAATAAATTTAATAAAAATATAAATTATATAGAAATTGAAAAAATAAAATAGAAATCTAGGTAAAAACTTGTAAAAAATAAAAAAATATGGTAAAATGTATTATAAGTTGTAATCATTATAAAAATGAAAAGAAAAATTTAGGGAGGTTACAAATGAAATATCCATTTAGTTTAATAGAATTACCATATAGTTATACAGATTTAGAACCTGCAATTAGTCAAAGAACTTTAGAATTTCACAGAGATAAACATCTTAATGCTTATACAAATAACTTAAATGCTGCTTTAGCAAAGTATGAAAGTTTACAAAATCTAGAATTAGAAGAAATATTATCAAATTTAGATAGAGTACCAACTGATGTATTAACAGCAGTAACAAATAATGGTGGAGGAGTTTACAATCATAATTTCTATTTCCAAGCTTTAACAAAACCAAACTCTACAGAGTTAAAAGGTGAATTAAAAACTAAAATAGAAGAAGATTTTGGAAGTGTAGAAAAATTTGTAGAAGAATTTAAAACAGCAGCAGCAACTTTATTTGGTTCTGGTTGGGCTTGGTTAGTTTTAAAAGATGGAAAATTACAAATAATAAAAACTGCAAACCAAGATACTCCATTAAAAGATGGTTACAAACCATTACTTACAATAGATGTATGGGAACATGCTTATTATATAGACTATCAAAATTTAAGACCAACTTATATAGAAAAATATATGACAATAGTAAATTGGGATTTAATTGAAAAGCGTTATATGGAAGCTAAATAAGAAAAAATAAAAAGAACAGGTCTCCTGTTCTTTTTTATTTAGAATTTAATAATAATTCTCTAAACTCTTTAGCTGACATTTTTGTTTTGGAAAGATTTTTTGTAGAAAGAGCTTGGGAAGAAATATTTGAGTATTGTAAATTTTTTAAAGAATTAATATGAGTTATAGCTATAGCTATAGCATCAGCTGCATCATCTGGTTTGGGAATTTCTTTTAATTTTAAAATAGTTTTAACCATAAGTTGAACTTGTTTTTTGTCGGCTTTTCCATAACCAGTAATTCCTATTTTTACTTGTAATGGTGTATATTCATAGATAGAAAGATTATTTTTTATCCCAGCTAATAAGATAACTCCACGGGCTTCCCCTACAGAGATAACAGTTTTATTATTTTTAAAGTAAAATAATTCCTCAATAGCCATATGGTCTGGAGAATATTTGTTGATAATTTTTTCAAGTTCATTGAAAATTATTAGTAATCTATCGTTCATAGAAAGATTTTTATCTGTATAGATACAACCATAGTCTAAAAGTTTTAAAGATGAATTTTCCAATTCTATTATTGAAAATCCCACTATTGCTGTACCAGGGTCTATACCAAGTATTTTCATAATTGTACTCCTAAAATAAAATATGATTAGATTATAACATAAAAGTTAATATATTTATATATAAATTTATAATTTTATATACATATAGATATAAAATTGAGGTGAGAGATGTTAGATAAATTAGTGATAAAAGGTGCTAGAGAACATAATTTAAAAAATATAGATGTAGAAATTCCTAAAAATAAATTTGTAGTAGTAACAGGAGTAAGTGGAAGTGGAAAATCTTCTCTTGCCTTTGATACAATTTATTCAGAGGGGCAAAGAAGATATGTAGAAAGTCTTTCAGCTTATGCAAGACAATTTATAGGTCAAATGAAAAAACCAGAGGTGGATTCTATTGAAGGATTATCTCCAGCAATTTCTATTGAGCAAAAAACTACAAATAAAAATCCAAGGTCTACAGTTGGAACAGTTACAGAGATATATGATTATATGAGACTTTTATTTGCTCATATTGGAAAAGCACATTGTCCAATATGTGGAACAGAAGTTAGTAGAAAAAGCATAGAAGAAATTGTAGAAAATATTTTAGAAAAATTTTCAGAAAAATCTAAAATGATAATATTAGCACCTGTTGTAAAAGATAAAAAAGGAACACATAAAAATTTATTTTTAAATCTAGTGAAAAAAGGCTTTGTAAGAGCTAGAGTAAATGGAGAGATTCTTTATTTAGAAGATGAAATAAATCTTGATAAAAATGAAAGACATAATATAGAAGTTGTAATAGATAGACTTGTATTGAAAAAAGATGATAAAGAATTTGAAACAAGATTAACTCAATCTATTGAAGCTGGAGTTCAATTATCAGAAGGAAAAATAATTATAAATGTAGATGGAGTAGACAATCTATATAGTGAAAATTATGCTTGTCCTTATCATGATGATATAAGTATTCCAGAACTTACTCCAAGATTATTTTCTTTTAATGCTCCTTATGGAGCTTGTCCTCATTGTAATGGGATAGGACAAAATTTAGAAATAGATGAAAATAAACTTTTTATAGATAAAAAATTGTCTATTTTAGAGGGAGGAATATATATTCCAGGTGCTTCTACAAGAAAAGGTTGGACATGGGAGATGTTTTTGGCAATGTGTAAAACTTTTAATATAGATTGCACAATTCCTGTTAAAGATTTACCAAAAGATAAAATAGATATTATTTTTCATGGAACAAATAAAAAATACAGATTTGATTACGAGGGAGGAGATTTTTCTTTCCATGGTTTAAGAGAGTTTCATGGAATTGTAAAAGGTTTAGAAAGAAGATATAAAGAAAGTTTTTCTGAAGCTCAAAAAGAAGAGTTAGAAAATAAATTTATGATAGAAAAAGAGTGTAAATATTGTCATGGAAAAAGATTGAAAGATGAAGTTTTAGCAGTAACTATAAATGATAAAAATATAATAGATATTTGTCAATTAAGTATAAAAGAAGCTTTGGACTTTTTTAATGACTTAACTCTTACAGAAAAACAAGAAAAAATTGCCAAAGAGATTTTAAAAGAGATTAGAGAAAGATTAAAATTTATGATAAATGTTGGTTTAGATTATTTATCACTTTTTAGAGGAACAAAAACTTTATCAGGTGGAGAAAGTCAAAGAATAAGACTTGCTACTCAAATTGGTTCAGGATTAACAGGAGTTTTATATGTATTAGATGAACCAAGTATAGGTTTACATCAAAGAGATAACGACAAGCTTTTAGAATCTTTAAATAGACTTAGAGATATTGGAAATACTTTAGTTGTAGTAGAACATGATGAAGATACTATGAATCAAGCTGATTGGATACTTGACTTAGGTAGAGGGGCTGGAGAATTTGGAGGAGAATTAGTTGCTTTTGGAACTCCAGAAGATATAAAGAAAAGTAAAAAATCTCTTACTGGGGAATACCTAAGAGGTGAGAAAAAGATAGAAGTTCCTAAAACAAGAAGAGAATTTTCTAAAACTATAAAACTTTATGGAGCTAAAGGAAATAATTTAAAAAATATAGATGTTGAAATTCCATTAGGAGTAATGACTGTTGTAACAGGGGTAAGTGGAAGTGGAAAATCAACTCTTATAAATCAAACATTGTTTCCAATACTTTTTAATGAATTAAATAATGGAAAACTTTATCCTTTACCTTATGATAAAGTAGAAGGGTTAGAAAATCTTGATAAAGTTATTGATATAGACCAAAGTCCTATTGGAAGAACACCTCGTTCAAATCCTGCTACTTATACAAAAGTTTTTGATGAGATAAGAGACATATTTGCTCAAACAAAAGATGCTAAAATGAAAGGATATGAAAAAGGTAGATTTTCTTTTAATGTAAAAGGTGGAAGATGTGAAGCTTGTCAAGGAGCTGGAATTCTAAAAATAGAGATGAATTTTTTACCAGATGTATATGTAGAATGTGATGTGTGTCATGGAAAAAGATATAATAAAGAAACTTTAGAAGTTTATTATAAAGGAAAAACAATATCAGACGTTCTGAATATGAGTATTAATGAAGCTTATGAATTTTTCCAAAATATACCATCTCTACAAAGAAAATTAAAAGTTTTAGTTGATGTGGGATTAGGTTATATAAAATTAGGACAACCAGCTACAACTTTATCAGGTGGAGAGGCTCAAAGAATAAAACTAGCTTCTGAATTATCTAAAACTTCATCAGGAAAAACAATATATATTTTAGATGAACCAACTACAGGATTACATTTTGATGATGTAAAAAAATTGTTAGAAGTTTTAAATAGACTTGTAGAAAAAGGAAATACTGTTGTAATAATAGAGCATAACTTAGATGTTATAAAGACAGCAGATTATATAATAGATATTGGACCAGAAGGTGGAAGTGGAGGAGGAACTATTGTAAAAGTTGGAACTCCAGAAGAAGTGGCAAAATCAAGAAAAAGTTATACAGGTAAATATTTGAAAAAATATTTAAAAAAATAATAAATTTTATATAAAAGGGACTACTAGAAACTTTTTGTTATTATTAACAATTTTAGTGAATGTAATAGTCCCTTTTATATTATAGAAAATAAAATTATTTAGGATTATTTTTGATTTGGATAAAGTTGTAAGAATTTATCTACTTTTTCAGGGAAATATTTTTGTAATATTTTTAGATAAGTTCCTTCATCAACTAATTCCATAATGGCTTTATTAGAAGCTTCAGCTAACTCAATATTTCCTTTTTTGAAAGCTATAGAAGCTCCAGGTTTTTCATCTTTTATAGTATCTAATTTTTTTAAATCTTTCATAGTTTTTAAATACTCAGTAGCAGAAGTATCAGAAAGAATAACAGCATCTATTTTATTGTTTTCAACATCCATTAAAGCTCCAGTCCAAGAGTTGTAAAGAATTACTTTATCAATATCAGTCATTTTTTTAGCAAATTCTTCTTGAACACTTCCTAATTGAGTTCCAATTTTTAACCCTTTTAACTCATCTTTAGAAGTTAATTTTGAGTCTTTATTAACTAAGATAAAATGTTCATCAGAAGCAACTAATAAATAAGGCATTGAAAATGTAACAGCTTTTTGTCTTTCTGGAGTTTGTTTCATACCAGCTATAATAGCATCTAATTTATTTGTTTGTAAGGCTGGAATTAATCCATCAAAAGCGATATTATTCCAAACAACTTCATATCCTAATTTTTTACATATAGCTTCCATAAGTTCAGCATCAAAACCAACGATTTTACCATTTTCAATGTATTCATATGGTTTGTATTCAGCATTAGTTCCAACATATAGTTTTTTAGTTGCAAAAGATAAAGTTCCAAATAAAAGCATAAAAAGTAAAATAAGTTTTTTCATAAATACCTCCTAAAAAATAAAATAAATAAAAAAACTGACGAAATAGATATTTCGTCAGTAGTATACAAAATTAAATAAATTAAAATAAAAGTACATACTAAAGGACAGAATAATACCTACAATCAAAAAAACTATTTAGATTTATAACAGTATAAAAGTTCCTTAGTTTTAAAGATTGTAACATTAGTATGACCTCCTTTTTATTTTTATAGGAAAAAATATATCACAGTTTTTTTTATTTGTCAAATAATTTTTATAAATTTATAGTTCCTAAAAATTCATTTTTAAAAAATAAATAAAAAATATTCAGTTTTATAGGATTAAATTTAATTTCGATATCTAGCCCTTCTAATTTTTCAAGTAGTTTAGATTTGAAAATATTATTTTTAAATCTTATGCTAGAACCTGTAACTTTTCTAGTTGTTGATTGTAGAAAAATATCTAATTCTCTAAATAAAACCTTATTTTCTAAAATTTTGTAATCAATAATGTAATTATATTTATTTTCGTCAAGATATATATAAGAATCCAAAAAAGTTTCTAATGAATTGAGAGAAAATATTTTATTTTTATCAGTAAAAATTTTATATAAATCTTCTTTCAAAAGAGAGATAAATTTTTCAAGTTCTTTATCAGTATTTTGATAGTTTGTAATTTTTATATTAGTTTTATCAAAAATTTTTTTCGATATATTTTTAGGAATATTAATATCAGAATCTAATAATATTTCTTTAGGTTTAGAAAATTTTTCTGTTAAAGAAGAAACTTTTAATATACTTTCTCTCATAAATCCCAAGATAGAATAGATATTTGTAGGTTCAGTATTAAGAGAATAATTTATAATATCTAAAGTTGAAGCATCAAACATAAGTACTAGAGTTGGAACTACAACTTTATGAGCTTGGACTATTATATATAAAGGAGTTTCAACAATAACAAAAACTTCATTTGACCTTTTTATTTTTGAAAGATGATATGAAGTTGTTTTTTTGAAAAAACCATCAATATTATTTAAAATTCTATAAAAAGTAGGATAACTTATATTATAATTTTTTTCTTTTAAATATTTTTGACAATTATTATAAAGTTTAGATAAGTTAGACTCCCCCTCTTTATAATAGATTTTTTTTATCAAATCTACTCCATTTTCATCTATTGACTTATAAGAATTTTTATCTTCCCTTTCTTTTTTTTCTAATCCAAGAACACCTTTTTCTTTGTAAGATTTAATCCATCTTTTAAGGGTAGCATAAGATATTCCAGTTTCACTTTCTATCTCTTTAAGTTTTTTTTCTTTTTTTAAAAAAGGCTCAATTATCTTGAATCTTTTTATCTTTGTTTCATCATTAAATTCCATGTAAATCTCTCCATATCAATAATAAAAATAATGAAATATAAATATAATAATATGATACTATATTCTACATAAAAAATCAATAATAAAAAAATCATTTAAAAAAGGCTCATTTTTTTTGAAAAAAATATTGACTTTTTTTGAAAGGATATGATAATATAAAAGTGTTCTAAAAAGAAGAACTGAATAAGAAAATTAGTTAAATACTAAATAAATTATTCAAAATTTTAAAAAATTAAAATAAAAATATAAAAAAGGAGAAGAGATTAATGAAAGCATTTGCAGAGATTCAAAAAGTAGGAAAAGCTTTAATGACACCAATTGCTATATTACCAGCAGCTGGATTATTTTTAGCCTTTGGAAACAAATTAGGTATTCCATTAATGGAACAAGCAGGAAATATAATTTTTGGTAACTTACCTTTATTATTTGCAGTTGGAGCAGCCATTGGATTAGTTGGAGGAGATGGAGTAGCTGGATTATCAGCTGTAGTAGCTATTTTAATTATGAATACTACAATGGGAATAGTATCAGGGGCTGAAGTAGGAATAGCTAATGGAGATAAAGCATTTGCTATGGTAATGGGAATTCCAACATTACAAACTGGAGTTTTTGGTGGATTGATATCAGGAGTTATTGCAGCAATATGTTATAAAAAATTCTATAAAACTGAATTACCTCCATTTTTAGGATTTTTTGCTGGAAAAAGATTAGTTCCAATAATGACAGCAATTTTAGCTTTTTTAATTGGATTAGCAATGCCTGTTATTTGGACTCCATTTCAAATAGGATTAGCAAAATTAAGTTATTTTGCCAATGAAACTAATACTAATGTTTCAACATTTTTATTTGGAGTTACAGAAAGAGCTTTAATTCCTTTAGGATTACATCATATATTCTACTCTCCATTCTGGTATCAATTTGGAGAATATATAAATAAAGCTGGAGAAGTAATTAATGGAGACCAAAGAATATGGTTTGCAATGTTTAAAGATGGAATAACAAATTTTTCAAGTGTAACTTATCAAGGAGCTGGAAAATTTTTAACAGGAAAATTTCCATTTATGATGTTTGGATTACCAGCAGCAGCTTTGGCTATGTATCATGAAGCAAAACCAGCTAATAAAAAAATAGCTGGAGGAATTTTATTCTCAGCAGCTCTAACATCTTTCTTAACAGGAATTACAGAACCATTAGAATTCTCATTTTTATTTGTAGCTCCAGTATTATATGGAATTCATTGTTTATTTGCTGGATTATCATTTATGTTAATGAACCTATTTAATGTTAGAATAGGAATGACTTTCTCTGGTGGATTAATTGACTATATTGTTTTTGGAGTTTTACCAGGAACTAATGGATTTAATAATCATTGGTATATGGTTATAGTAGTAGGATTATGTTTAGCAGTTATTTATTATTTTGGATTTAGATTTGCTATAAGAAAATTTAATTTAATGACTCCAGGAAGAGATGAAACAGCAATTGTAACTGAAAAAGAAGAAATTGGAGAAAAAGAATTAGCTGTTGGAGTTTTAAATGCTCTAGGAGGAACAGAAAATTTAAAATCATTAGATGCTTGTATAACTAGATTAAGAGTTGAAGTAGCTGATACAGCTTTAGTAAAGGATGCTGAATTAAAAAAATTGGGAGCTTCAGGAGTCTTAAAAGTTGGAAAAAATGGAGTTCAAGCTATATTTGGAGCCAAAGCACAATTTATTTGTAATGATTTAAAGAAAATGACTGGAAAATAATAAATAGGAGTATAACGATGGGATTGTTTGATATATTTAAAAATAAAAAGAAAGAGGAAAAAATAATAGAAATTTATTCTCCACTAAATGGAAAAGTAATTTCATTAGAAGAAGTTCCAGATGAAGCTTTTTCACAAAAGATGGTAGGAGATGGATGTGCTATTGAACCAATAGAAGGAGCTATTTATTCACCTTTAGATTGTGAAATAGATATATTTGAGACAAATCATGCAGTAAGTATTGAAACTCTAGAAGGGTTAGAAATGATAATACATTTTGGAGTAGATACAGTTAAATTAAAAGGTGAAGGATTAAAAAGAGTAGTTAATCCTGGTGATGTTAAAAAGGGCGAAAAATTAGTAGAATATGATTTAGAATTTATAAAAACTAATGCTAAATCAGTAAAAACTCCAATAATAATAAGTTCTATGGATATGGTAGAAAAGATAGAAGTAGAAGCTAGTGGTGAAGTAAAAGTTGGAGATTTATTGATGAAAGTGTATTTAAAATAGCCTCTATAATAATTTATTAAATAAAGTAAAGAAAAAGAACTAGTTTTTACTAGTTCTTTTTCTTATTTTGGAAAAAAAGAAAAAATATGATATAATGATAACATAGAATATCAAATATTATTTAATTGAAAGGAGAAATTATGAAAAAAATAATTTTTGGAATATTTTTATTATTTTCTATAAATGTTTTAGCTTTAGATACAAGCTTTAGAATAGGAGCTATAACAAATTCATCTTCTTATAATAAAGAAACAAATAAATTTAGTAAATACGCTCCTAGCTTAGGAGTAGAAGTAACTCAATCTTTTGCAATTGCTGATTTAGGATTGGGGATTGCTTACAATAAAAATATAGATGATGTTGAAGTAGAGACAGTACCAGTTTATGGAATAGTAAAATATAATTTTTTTCCAATATTTTTACAACCATATTTAGTTGGGAAAATTGGAACTGTATTATATAGTGATGATAATTATAAAGGAAAAGATGCTTCTACATATTATGGGGCTGGAATTGGATTAAATTTTCTTAATATGCAAACTGAGCTTTTATATTCCCAAACAAAAATGGAAGATGATAAATTAGACCAAGTTTCTTTAGTTTTTGGAATAAATCTTTTTTAAAAAAATTGACAAAAGAAAAAAAATATTGTATACTAACTTAGATAACTAAATAAAAAATAAATATTTTAAAATAAATAACCAAGTGTGTTTTTTTTTTCACTTGGTTATTTTTATTTTTTGTAAAATTTAGGAGGAAGATAATGAGTAGAGAAACTAAAACAAAATATATTTTTATAACAGGAGGAGTGGTATCTTCTTTAGGAAAAGGAATAACAGCAGCTTCTTTAGGAAGATTGTTAAAAGAAAGAGGATATAAAATTACAATTCAAAAATTTGACCCATATATTAATGTTGATCCAGGTACAATGAATCCATATGAACATGGAGAAGTTTTTGTAACAGAGGATGGGGCTGAAACAGACTTAGATTTAGGTCATTACGAAAGATTTATAGATGAAAATCTTATGAAAAATTCAAATATAACAACTGGAAAAATATATCAAACTGTTATAAGTAATGAAAGAGAAGGAAAATATTTAGGAAAAACAGTACAGGTAATACCACATATAACAAATGAAATAAAAAATAAATTAAAATCTATATCAATTGAAAGTGGTGCAGACATAGTAATTACAGAAATTGGAGGTACAGTAGGAGATATAGAATCTACTCCATTTTTAGAAGCTATAAGACAGTTTAAGTATGATATAGGAGAAGAAAATGTAATTTATATTCATGTAACACTTTTACCATATTTAAAGTCAGCTAAAGAAATAAAAACAAAACCAGCTCAACATTCAGTAAAAGAATTGATGAGTTTAGGAATAAAACCAGATATATTAGTGTGTAGGACAGAATTTAAACTTACAAAAGAAATAAAAGAAAAAATTTCTATGTTTTGTAATATAGATATAAATTGTGTTATAGAAAATTTAGATGTAGAAACAATATATGAATTACCTCTAAAATTAGAAGAACAAAATTTCAGTGAAGTAGTTTGTAAAAAGTTAAATCTAAATCCTAGAATTATAAATTTAGACTTATGGAAAGAAATTGTTTATAAAATAAAATATCCAAAAGAAAAGATTAAAATAGCAGTAGTTGGAAAATATGTAGAATTGAAAGATGCCTACATAAGTATAACAGAATCTTTAAAAAATGCTGGATATTTTAAAGGATATGAAGTTAATATAGATTATATTCAAGCAGAAGGACTAGATACGAATATTTTAAAAGGATATAATGGGATATTAATTCCAGGTGGATTTGGAAATAGAGGAATAGAGGGAAAAATATCTGCTATAAAGTATGCTAGAGAAAATAAGATACCATTTTTAGGAATATGTTTAGGAATGCAGTTGGCTGTTATTGAATTTGCAAGAAATATTTTAAAATTAAAAGCAAATTCTACAGAATTTGATGAAAAAACACCAGCTCCTGTAATAGATATATTACTAGAACAAAAAAATATATCTAATAAAGGTGGGACAATGAGATTAGGAGGATATCCTTGTATTCTAAAAGATAATAGTTTAGCTAAAGAACTTTATAATAAAGATAATATAATAGAAAGACATAGACACAGATATGAATTTAATAATGATTTTAAAGAAATTATAGAAGAAAAAGGATTAAAAATATCAGGAACTTCACCAAATGGAATATTAACAGAAATAGTAGAATTATCAAAAGAAATACATCCATTTTATATAGCTGTTCAATTTCATCCAGAATTTAAAACAAGACCCAATAATCCACATCCTTTATTTTTAGGATTTGTAGAAGCAAGTTATAAATATTCTTTAAATAACAAATAAAAAAAACTGCTAGAAATTTTTCTAGCAGTTTCAAAATTTTAATAAAGATAACTATTATAAATTTTTACAGAAATTTAAGAAGAAGGTAATAATAGCAGCATTTGTAAAGTTACTAATTAATCCCCCTATAACAGGAACAACAAAGAAAGCTATTTTAGAATATCCATATTTGTCACAAACAGTTTTCATAGTTGCCATAGATACAGGAACAGCTCCTAATCCAAATCCAGTATGTCCAACAGCCATTATAGCAGCATCGTAATCTTTTCCAAGTAATCTGAAAGAAATTAAAGTAGCAAATAGAGCCATTAAAGCAACTTGTGCGAAAAGAAGAATAATCATTGGAATAGCTAAATCAGCTAATTGCCATAATTTCATAGTCATGATAGACATAGTAACGAACATGGCTAGTGATATTTCTCCAACAATATCAATTGATTCATATAATGCTTCGTCTTCACCTATTACAGAATCATAGAATATTCTTATAATTAATCCACCTAACATACATAAAACATGGATTGGTAAACTTACACCAGGTAATACTTTTTTTAATATTCCAAATAAAATTGAACCAAAACCACAAGCTATAAACATTAAACAAACTGCTTTTAAAGATCTTTCTTTATTAACAATAAATTGTTTTTGACTAGCTTTTTCCATTTCTGCTATTTCTTCAGCAGTAGCATTTCCTTTTAAACCATATTTTTGAACAATTGCATTTCCTAAAGGTCCACCAATAATACATCCAGAAATTAATCCGAAAGTAGCTGCAGCAATAGCAACCTCCATAGCTCCAACAGCTCCCATTTCCTCAGCTATTGGGGCAAAAGAAGCAGCATTTCCATGTCCTCCTGTCATTGGAATAGAACCAGTCATTAAAGCTATTAAAGGTTTAACATTTAATACTCTACCAAGTCCAACAGCAAGAACGTTTTGTAAAAATGCTGTAACAGCAGCTAAAATAGTAAAGATAAAAATTAATTTTCCACCTTTTCTTAAAAGGCTCATTCCAGCTGCAGCTCCACTAGCAGCAAAGAACACACAATAAAATAAATTATTAGTAACTTTACTATCAAAACTTATACTAGCAATATTATTAACATATAATACACATGCTATAATAGCAAATAAAAGACCTCCAACTACAGAAGATGGAATACAATATTTTTTTAAAATAGGAAACTTATTTCTTAAATAATTTCCTAGCCAAATAAGTAAAACAGTAAAAGCTAATGTTTGAAAGATATCCAATTTTAATTGTAACATTACAAAGACCTCCCTAAAAATTTTTATATAAATTTATAAAGCAAATTATATGCCAAAAAAAACTGAATAATAAAAAGGTTAATAATAAAGATGAATAAATAAAAAAGGTAATTTTTTCCTGTTTTATGAAAAAAATGCCGATATATATTTTTGAAAAAAATAATAATATATGTTATAATCAAATATAATTTTAAAATAGAAAGGAAAATAAATGAAAAAATTAATATATTTTTTAATACTTTTATTTTTATTTACAGGATGTTGGAATGTAAAAAAAAGGCCTAATGAAAAAATATCAGAACATTTTACTTATTATGAAGCTGTTCATAGTGGATATGGTTCTAAAAAACATATAAAAAATTATCCTCATAGAGATGATTTTAAAAGAATAAAAAAGACAGCAAAACGAATGGAAAAAATAAGAAAGATTGTAGGAGAACCAATACATATAAACAGTTGGTATAGAAGTGGAAAAATAAATAAAAAAATAGGTGGAAGTAGGACTTCTGCTCATACAAAAGGATTGGCTGTAGATTTTACTGTAGATGGAAATTTATGGGAAGCTTTTAATAGAATAATAAGGTCTGGTTATAGTTATGACCAAATAATTTATTATAGACAAAAAAAATATATTCATATCAGTTTTAAAGAAAAAGTTAGAGAGGAAAGAAGGCAAAGATTTTATAGATAAATAAAAAAATTTAATTTTTGTTTTAAAAGTTATAATCTTTAGAAAAAATTATAAATAAAAAGAGTTATTGTATTTTAAGAATAATCTATAATAACTCTTTTTTATATTATAAAACTTTTTATGAATTTATTATTTTATAGAATTTCTTTTTCTTTTTAATAAGAGAGGAGAAATCTCCCTCTTCTATAATTTCTCCTTTTTCGATTAAGATAATTTTATCATAATCTTTTAAAAGTGAAAATTTATGAGTAATAGTTATTACTGTTTCATCATTAAAAATATCTTTAATATTTTTCATAATCTCATTTTCTGTTATATTATCTAATCCAGAAGTAGCTTCATCTAACATAATTAATTTAGCTTTCTTTAAAAATATTCTAGCTAAAGAAATTCTTTGTTCTTCTCCTGTACTCATACTTATTCCATTAATGCCTAATAATGTTTTATAATTTTCTGGAAAACTCATAATTTTATTATGGATACAAGCTTTTTTAGAAGCTTCAATGATTTTTTCATAGGAATTTTCTAAAGGTGTTATAATATTTATATTTTCTAATATAGTTGTATTAAATAAACTATTATCTTTAGTAATTATTCCGAGTAATTTTAATAGGGATTCTGTTTGAATATCTTTTATATTTATATTATTAATATAAATATCTCCACTTGTTGGAAAATAACTTCTTTTTATTAAATTAAAAATTGTTGTTTTTCCCACTCCACTTTGTCCTACTATAGCTACTTTTTCACCTTTATTAATTTTAAAATTTATATTTTTTATTATAAGTTTTTCTTTATTATAACCAAAACTGACATTTTTAAATTCTAAACTTTTAAATTCTTCTCCTAAATCAATAGAACCTTCAGGTAAGCTAGTATCTATAGACATAATTTCATTAAATCTCAATATTCCAACAATTCCTTTTTGATATAAATCAATAAGACCTATAAATCTCATTAAAGATACTTTGAATCTATCAACTAAAAGTAAAAAAGAAAAAATAATTCCAAGACTCAAATCAGATTTAATATATAAAATTCCTCCAATAAAAATTAAAAGTAGTTGAATAAATTGTGTATAAAAAACAATTCCAGATACTAAGTAAGAAGAGTTTAAAAAATTTTTTCTTTCGATTTCTAAAACATTCTCATTAGCTTTTATAAATTTATTTTTATTTACATTTTCAAGATTATTATCTTTTATAAAAAAAATTACTTTAAAAATATCATTTATTAAACTTATAAAATTACCTGTTGTTTCTCTTATTTCTAAATATCCCTTTTTTAATTTTTGATTTAGGATATAGATAAATATAATAGCAAGAGGTAGAGGAATAAATACAAATGAAGCTAATATAGGATTAAAACTAAACATCAATATAAAAGAACCAATTAAGGATAAAGAAGTTGAAAGAGAATCTTCTAAACCTTTATATAATAAAATAGAAAGATTTTCTAAATCTCCAGTTATTCTTGAAATTAACTCACCAGAATTTTTTTCTTTAAAAAATTTATTAGATTGTTTAAGAAAATGAGTTATCAAGTCATTTCTCATATGAAATTTTAATTTATTTCCCATAAGTTGTCCACAACTTGCTGAAATTATAAAAGAAAAAGCTCTTAATATATAAAAACTTAAAACAAGTCCAGAAAAAAGAGATAATTTTTTTAGATTTTTTTCAGGTAGTATAACATCTATTATTTCTTTTACAATAATGGGAGTTATTAAATCTAATGCTGTGACTAAAACTCCAAAAAATAAAAATATTATTAATAATTTTTTCTCAAGAAGATAATATTTAAAAAGTATTTTATATTTTTGCATTTTCTATTTCCTTTTTTAATTCTTCCATAGTATCAAATATTCTAGGAGAACCTCTAAGTATTTTAGAAGAATCCACAATAAAAATATTATTATTTTTTCCAGCTATAGTATTTTTTATAAAAGGATTAGCCTCTTCTATATTTTTAATAGAAGATATAGACATTGCTCCCATAATTATTTGAGGATTTTCAGATAATAAATATTCTGGAGAAATTATTGGTCTTTCTCCAATTAATCCATCTGTTATATTTTTAACACCTATTAATTCTAAAACTTGTCCTGGTAAAGATTCTTTAGAAAATCCCATCATTGGATTTGTCGAATAAAGAATTACTCCTTTTATTTCTTTAAGTTTTTTTCTTTCTTCTAAAATTTTTAATTTTTCTTTACTTTCTTTATATAAATTTTCACTTTCTTTTTCTCTATCAAAAAGTTTTCCGAAAATTTTTATACTTTCTAAAATATTTTTAAAATCTTTTGTTCCATCATTTATAAGAACAGGGATATTTTTAGATTTTAAAGAATCAGCTAATCCTATGGACATTCCATTAACTATTACTAAATCAGGTTGTAAAGCAATTATTTTTTCTAAACTAGGTTTAGCAGTATTTCCAACAGTTAATAATTTTTTTGTTTCTTCATAAGGCCAAATTTTACTATTTTTTGTTCCAGCTATTCCAACTATTTTATCTTGAGCATTTAACATATACATAGTTTCTATAACAGCTGGGTCTGTCACTACAACTCTATTATATTTTTTTAATGGAATATTATTGTTTTGATATCCATAAACAGTATTTTCTTTTATTTCAAGAGAAAAACTAAATATCTTTATTAATAAAAATCCCAATACTACTCCTAATTTTTTTTTCATTTTTCCTCCTAAAATTTTTCTAATGGAATTATATAAGGTTTCTTATTTTCATCATAAATTATTTTTGATTTTAATTGATAAATATCTTCTAATATTTTTTCAGTTAAAACTTCTTTTGGTGTACCTTGATAAGCTACTTTCCCCTCTTTTATTAAAAATAATTTATCACAAAACATAGAAGCTAAATTTAAATCATGCAATACAGCTACTGCTGTTATATCATGATTTTTTACAAGTTTTTTTACTCTTCCCATAAGGTCAACAGCATGATTTAAATCTAAAGCTGATGTTGGCTCATCTAAAAGTAAAATTTTTGGTTCTTGAGTTAGAGCTCTAGCTAATAACACTCTTTGAAATTCTCCTCCAGATAAACTTAGGGCGATTCTATTAGAAAATTTTTCAAGTCCTAATATTTTTAAAGTTTCAAAAGCAATATCAAAATCTTTTTTAGAATATCCTTCCCAAGAATTTTTTAAATGTGGAAGTCTTCCCATAGTTACAAAATCTATTACAGACATAGGACTTGATAAACTAGATTTTTGAGGAACTAAAGCCATTATTTTAGCTTTTTCTTTTTGAGTATACTCCTTTTCTTTTTTCTGAAAAATTTCAATGTTTTCATTATTTTTATTTAGATATCCCAAAATATTTTTTAAAAGTGTAGATTTTCCACAACCATTAGGACCAAGAATTCCTATTACTTTATTTCTTTCAATTTTTAAGGTTATATTTTTTAAAATATTTTTATCACCATAGGAAAAATTTAAGTTAGTTATTTTAATTACCTCTTCCATTATATCCTCCTTTTATTTTTCAAAGCTAAATATAAGAAGAATGGAGCTCCAAAAAATGAAGTAACAACTCCAATAGGAATTTCAGTAGGAGATAAAAACATTCTTCCAAAAGTATCACAGATTAAGAGAAAAAATCCACCAGCCAAAGAAGCATTAGGAATTAATTTAGAATTAGAAGGACCTGTTATCATTCTTATAATATGAGGAATTATTAGACCAACAAAACCTATCATTCCTGAAAAGGCCACAGAAAAGGCTACAATTAAAGCTGATACAGTAAGAATTCTTGTTTTTAATTTTGTAACATCTACTCCTAAAGAATGAGCTTCTTCGTCTCCAGATAATAAAGCATCTAAATTATTTCTATTTATATAAAAATAATATAAAGAAAATATAAGAGGGGGAATTAAAAAGAAAACTTTTTTCCAAGTGGCATTTCCTAAATATCCCATCATCCACATTGTGATTTTAAATGAATCTTCACCTATTAAATAAATAGCAAAGGAAGTAAAAGCACTTAAAAAAGATGAAACAGCTATTCCTATTATAAGTAGAGTTGAAACATTTATCATATTTCCTTTTTTAGCCATTTTAAAAATTAAAAAAGTACTTAAAAGAGACATTATAAAAGCTAAAACTCCATACATAAAATCTGGAAGATTAAAAATATAAGCTATTACAGAACCAAAAGTAGCACTGGCAGCTATTCCAATTATATAGGGGTCAGCTAAGGGATTTTGAAAAACAGTTTGAATTACCACTCCACTAGATGCCAACATCATTCCAACTAAAACTCCCATTAAAATTCTAGGAATTCTTAAATCAAGTAATATTATTTTTATATATTCCTCTTGATTTTTTAAATCAAAAATTTGTTTTAAAGTTATTGTTTGGTCTCCCATTTTTACTGAAATTAATCCACCAATTATTATTCCAATGATTAATATAAAAGGAAGTATATTTTTAAAAGATTTATTTTCTTTTATTTTCATAAATTTTCTCCTTACATATTTAATAGGAGCTGTTTCCAGCTCCTATTAAATTTTATTTTTATAAAATTAGATTATAATATATAACTAAATCCTATGTAGTAATTTCTTTCTGGTGCAGGGTCATATAAATATTCTCCCTTAGTAAATGAAACTGATTCATAATAATCTTCATTAAATATATTATTAATTCCAGCAAATAAAGATAAACCATTATCAGTGTTATAATTAAATCTAATATTTGTCACTATATAAGAATCTTTTTTTCCTGTTTCATTGTTATTATCTAGATAAGATTCTCCATTGTAAACAACCTCTCCGTTGATATTGAATTTTGGAGTGAAGTCATATTTAGCTCCTAAAGTAAATCTATGTTCAGGTACTCCTGCTATTTTATTTCCAGAAATATCTCCTCCATCAACAATAGTACTAGGTTTTCCTTGACTTCCTATATTTACTTTTTGAGCTCTTCCCTCTTTGATTCTAGCATTGATATATTGATAAGATTCAGATAAAGTTAATTTTCCAAAATATTGTTCAAGTTTTAATTCTGCTCCCATTCTTTCGGTTTTATCAATATTATAATTTAATATAGGACCAGATGTCATACCATCCATATAGGTATAGATTTCATCATTCATTAATGAGTAGAATAATGCAAAGTTAATAGAAGTATTTCTAATATAGTCAGATACTCCCCATTCTATATTATGATAAGTTTCTGATTCTAAATTATTTAAAGTATAAATATTATCAATTTTATTTGTTAATAGAGCTGGAGCAGGAGTTGTAAATCCTCTTTCATATCTTAAATATGTTCTACCAATATCTGAATAACGATAACTTCCACCTAATTCATAAGCATAGTTATTTTCATCTTTACTTTGTGAACTATTACTTGATGTTGGTTTTCCCATAGGTGGAGTTATTTTACTATATCTAGAAATATCATATTTTGAATTTTCATATCTAAATCCTTGATTAAATTCAAAATCTCCAATTTTATAATTGTTCATAATAAATCCAGCTAAAGTTTCTTTATTTAAATCCATATCAGTTTGAACATTCATAGATTTTTGTCCTAAAGGCCCCATATTTAAAAGATTATTTATTTTTCCATATCTTCCACCATCATTTTTAATATAATCTAATCCAAAAATTAAAGAGCTATCATCTCCATAAGAATATTTTAATTTAGGTTTAATTCCTGTTTTTTTATCTTTAAAAGTCCATTTAACTTCTGAAGTATATGGGATAGGATTAGGTAATGGTTTACCATTCATTTCTGTCATTTTACCTTCACCAGGCATATTTATTAACATATCTGTTTCACTTCTAAAAGCTATTACATTGGCTGATAAATTTTCACTTAGTTTTCCATTATAAGTTAATTGAAAATCTTCTTTATCAATATCCATTGTATCCATATATTTATCAGGATTTCCTTGTTTTCTGTCTTCATTGATTTGTGCTTTTGTTAATGAGTCTAATAAATTTTTATTTTCATTATAGTTATTATATTTAATTTCTATGTTATGTTCCTCATTAATATTGTATCTTAATTTTCCTTGAAAATAATCAGAATCTAATTTAGAATCTTTTCTATATCCATCTCCTTCATTTTTATTATAAGATAAATCTATATCAAACTTTCCAATAGTTTGTCCAAAGGAAACATCAGTTTTATGAGAACCTAAGGTAGAAAAATTATATCCACCACTTCCTCTTAATCCTTCACCTCTTTTAGTAATAATATTAATAACTCCTCCAGCTGTTCCTGAACCGTAAAGAACTGAACCCCCTCCTGGAATTATTTCAATTCTTTCAATATTGTTAACAGCTATAGTATTTATTGGACTACTTACCATAGAAGTTTCTAAAGCATTTACTGCTACTCCATCAATCATTACTTGAACATTAGCTTTTGCTCCAGAAGAAGTACTATCAAGTCCTCCTTGACCTCTTAAATCCACTATAGAACCAAAAGTATTTCCTATAACATTTACAGTTGGAATATCTTTTAATATCTCAGAAACTGTCCTATATCCTTTTTCTTTAATTTCTTTAGAAGTTACAATAGTTGGATTAGCCATAACTTTTCTAACATTAGTTTCAAATCCTGTTACAGATGTTACAATAGTATCATCTAATTTAATTTCTGTTGTTTTTTCACCACCATATGCTAAGGATGAAATTAAACAACCTAATAATAAAATTTTTTTGTTCATCTTCTTTTTCCTTTCACAATTTTAATTAAGGTTATTTATAATGAATTAAATATTTCTAAATATTTTTCTCTAAGTTGTCCTTTTTCATCTCTTGGTACATATATAGAAAATATTTCCTTTTCATCAGAATCAAAAAATTTTATAGAACAACTTTTCTTATTAAATATAGTGTCAGTTACTATAAAAATTTCTTTAATATTATTAACAGATAAGTGTCCTCCAATAGAAGTTTCTTTATCATGAAAATTTAAAAATCCATGTCCATATTTTCCCTGTGGGAATTTATCTTTTATTTCTAAAACGAAATTTGGAGTAATTACAAGTAAAAGTACTTCTTCCCATTTATTTAAAATTTCAAATAGTTTATCTATTTTTTCAATAGGATAAGTTCGTACACGTGGACTAGATATATTTCTTAAAACTTCTAAAAAACTTATATTTAATTCTTTTGAAATTTCGGAAAAAGAAATTTTATTATCATTATTTATTAGTTTTTCTATTTTAGATTTCATATATTTAATTATCCATACTTTGATTTAACATCCATAAGATTTTAGAGAAATATTTTATATAATCATCCATTGAAGCAGAAATTATATATTCAGATAATTCATCAGCTTCTTTTTTTATTTTTTTAACTTTATCTAATAAATAATTAAAATCAGTTATTACTTCTTTTAAAATATATTCTTCAGAGAGATATTTTTCTTCTTCCTCTTTTATTTCAGATAATGCTAAGAAATTTTTTAAAGAACCTACTGGTTTTCCACCTATTATTAAAATATTTTCTGCATTCTCATCAATCATTTTATTTATTCCGTTATATAACTCTTCTAATTTAGCATGTAGAGGGAAGAAATTTTTTCCTTTTACATACCAATGAAAGTTTTGTAGTTTATGATATTCCACCACTAAATCAGCTAAAAATAAATTTAAATTTTTTTCCATAAATATTACCTCCTTAAAATTTTATAATTAAAATATATCACTTATAAAATATTTTGTCAATAAAAATATTTTAAAATTTAATCAAATGTGATATAATTAAAATATAAATTAATAATTTTTGGAGGTGATTTATGAAATTAAATGTATTATGGCCTATTTTAGGAACTTCATTTATATTTTTAATGACAACTTTAGGGTCTGCAATGGTTTTCTTTTTTAGAAAAGAAATAAAAGAAAACATACAAAGAATTTTTTTAGGATTTGCTGCAGGAGTTATGATAGCAGCTTCTGTTTTTGGATTACTTGTACCAGCAATTGAAGAGTTAGAAACTAGAGGAATAATAAGTTGGATACCAGTTTCTATTGGATTTTTAGGAGGAGTATTCACTATATTGATTTTAGATAAAATAATTCCTCATTTACATCCTGTAGAAAATAAAACTGAGGGGATTTCTAGTAATTTAAAAAGAACTTCTCTTTTAATAACAGCTGTGACAATTCATAATATTCCAGAAGGTATAGCAGTAGGACTTTCTTTTGCTTTAGCTAGTCAAAATTCCAATGACCCTTCTTTTTTAGCTTCAGCAATAGGATTAGCTTTAGGAATTGGAATTCAAAATTTTCCAGAAGGGGCAGCTGTATCTCTTCCTTTAAGAAGAGAGGGATTTGGAACTTTTAAAGCTTTTGTTTATGGAAGTTTATCCGGAATAGTAGAACCTATATTTGGAATTTTGACAGTTTTTATTACATCTAGTTTAGGTTCTTTAATGCCATGGCTTTTATCTTTTTCAGCAGGAGCTATGATGTATGTTGTGGTAGAAGAACTTATTCCTGAGGCGAATTTTTCAAAACATTCAGATAGTGGAACTTTAAGTGTTATGTTTGGATTTGTTTTAATGATGATTTTAGATATTGCACTAGGATAAATAAAAAAGCTACATAAGAATGTAGCTTTTTTATTTTATGAAATTTAAGGAATTATTTTTCAAAAACTTTTTCAACAATATATTTTACTATTTCATACCCAATATTATTTCCCAAAAAAATTCCATCTTTAGTAAATATAAAAGATTTTTCATTTTCAATAAATAATTTTTTTTCTTTAAATTCATTTATTTTATCTAAAAAATAATTATATTCTTTTTTATCTAATATTTTTTTTATTTCATTTTTTTGAATAATTGGGAATTGTAAAAGGCCTGAAAGTAAACTAAACTTTTTATGTAGATTAGATATATTAGAGAAAAAAGATAAATTTTTATTCATTCTAAAAATACTAATATTTCCAACATTACCTCCAGCTCCAACTCCTATTGGAAATGTATCACCACCATTATTTCTAACTTTTATATATTGGTAGTTATCTCCATTTTTTTTAGCAATTTTTGTAAGTTCAAGTATATAATATTTTTCATCTTTACAAAGTTCCTCTATAAAAATATCATGAAGTTTTTTTTCTTTTTCTAAATTTTCTATTATTTTTACTTTTTCATTTTTTATATCTTTTGAAAGATTAGAACCCTCATGAATCATTAAAGAATAGAAACTAACACTACTAATTTCTAATTCTTTAATTATTTTAATATCTTCTTTTATATCCTCTTCTTTTTGATTAGGATAGTTATAAATAATATCTATACAAACATCTCCTTTAAAATATTCTTTTAATTTTTTTAATTTATCAATAGTTTCTTCTTTTGTAAAAGTTCTATTATAAAATTTTCGCCCTTCTTCTGAAAAAGATTGGATACCAACACTAAGTCTATTAACTCCATATTTCATCATAATATTTAATTTTTCTTTAGAAAGATTATGAAGTGTTGTTTCAAAAGTAAATTCATATTTTGGTGCTAAAGAAACATTTTCTTGTATGCTTTTAAGTATGATTTCTAATTGATTAGGTTTATATACAGTAGGAGTTCCACCACCAAAAAATATAACTTCAAAATCTCTTTCTTGAAAATATTTTGTTTTTCCATATTTTTTAAATTCAGAGGCAATAAAATTAGAATATTCATCTAAGCTACCTTGTAATTGTTTTCTATTAAGATTACAAAAAGAACAAATTTTATCACAATATGGAGTATGAACATATATTGCTCTTGGAATATTTTCTGGACTTTTATTTAAAAATTCCATTAAATCTGATTCTGTAACTATTTTTTTTTCGAGATACTTATTTAAAATTCCTCCAACATCATGATGAGATTTCATTCTTTTTTCAAATATAATTTCCATATTTTCTCCTTGGTTAGTTATAATTAAATATTATACTTTGTTTTTTGTTTTTGTCAACAAATATTTGACAAGCAAAATTTTATATGATAAAATTTTTTAGATTTAATTTTAGTGATAAAGGAGAAAGAGTATGAAAACTTTAATTGCTTATTCAACAAAAACAGGAAACACTAAAAAAGTAGCAGAAGCTATAAATGATATTATTCCATTTTCAGATTTAAAAGATATTTCCCAAGTGGAAAGTTTAGATTATGATTTAATAATTATTGGAACTTGGATAGATAAAGGAACAGCTGATGAAAAAGCTTTAAAATTTATGAAAAGTGTAGAAAATAAAAAAGTAGCTTTCTTTTTTACATTGGGAGCTTATCCAAATTCTGACCATGCTAAAGATTGTATAAAAAATATATCAAAAGTTTTAGAAGAAAATAAAAATGAAATTATAGGAAGTTATCATTGTCAAGGAGCTATAGACCCACAATTAATAGAATTTATGAAAAAAACTTTTGGACCAGACCATCCACATGGACCTAATTCTGAAAGAATAAAAAGATGGAAAGATGCAAGTACTCATCCAGACGAAAAAGATTTAGAAGAAGCAAAAAATACTTTTAAAAAACTATTAAACTTATAGTTTATAAAAAATATATAAAATTGTGTTCATTGATTTATTTAGTTTCAATCTCTTAAAACAGTCAATTTTTATTGGCTGTTTTTCTCTTAATTGAAACTTTTTTATTATAAAAAATAAAAAAGAGATTTTATTGTATATTTAAAATAAAATCTCTCTTTAAAAAATTTAATTTGAAAAATCTTATTTATACTAAAAAATTATTAATTAAAAAGTATAACTTGCTCCTAAATAATAAGTTCTACCAAATTCAGGAATAACAGTAGAAAAATTATCTCCAACATATCCATAATATTTCTCATTAAATAAATTATTTATACCACTATAAATACTATATCCTTTAGGATTGTTATATCTTAGAGAAAAATCAACAACGACATGAGATTTTACTAAGCTATCTTCATCACGTTCTATATCTTTTAAATAGTTATTATATCCTCCTGTATATTTCCAAATTAAACCAGTAGTAAGATTATCTATTATATTATAATCAGCTTTTATGGAAATCATATGCTTTGGTACTTTCTTTAATCCACTATTAGACCAATCTACTTTTCCTATATTAGCTTTTCCTTGGCTGTTATAATTACTTTTTCCTTTTAAATAAGTGTATCCCTCTTCAAAAGATAATTTTCCAAAAACTTGATTGGCAGTGAATTCTACTCCATATCTTTCTGTTTCTAAATAATTTACAGTTATAGATTCTTTTGGACTATTATTCAAATAAACTCTATTCATTTGATTATCTGTTTTTGTATAAAATCCAGTAAGATTTATGGCAGAACCTAAAATATAATCTCTAAGACCTATTTCATACATATCAAAAATTTCATCTTCTGCTTCTGTTTTTACATAAATACTATTTCCATTTTCATCAAGTCTTTTATCAGAAATTTGTATTCCATCTGGACCTGTAAAACCTCTTTCATATCTTGCATATATTTTTCCAGTATCTCTATAATTATAGGCTGCTGAAACTTCATAGTTTTGATTTACTCTATGACTTTTATCTTTACCTTTACCATCATTTGCATTTTTATCAAAAGACCAATCAGTAATATCATATCTTGCCCCTTGAGTAAATTCAAAATCTCCAAATTTATTTGAATTTAAAAAATAAATAGCTTTTACAAATCTTTCATAATTAAAATTATAAGGAACTTTTTTATAAGTATTTTTTCCATCATATTTTATATAATCTCCATCTATATATTGATTTCCAATAGGGGTATCTCCTTCTGAGACTTTTTTTAGTTTATAATCAAAGTAATTCATATTAGCTGTTTGTTTAAAATAATCAGTACCAATTAATAAACTATTTTCATTTCCATAACTTATATTTAATTTTGTTTTTGTCCCTAATGTTTCTTGTTCCATTTTTTTATTATCAGCATCTTCATTATTTGTGAAATATCCCTTACTTGAGAAACCATCTATTGTAAATAAAAAGTCATCTGTTATTTGATACACATAAGATAATTTGAAAGTGTCATCTTCTCTATCACTAGAGAGATATCTTCTTTTTTTCTCTTGAATTTTTAACCCATTTTCATCAATTCCAACTGTAACATTTGAATATTTAGGTCTATAATTTTCTCCAAATTCCTCTAAATTAGATTTACTTATATTTTTTATAAATTGTCCATCTTCTTCAAAATGACTATATTTAAAAGTAAGGGCTTGATTGTTGGAAATTTTAAAATTAAATCCCCCAGAAAAATATTCTGTATTACTATAAGTATCTATAAAATACCAATCTTTATCACTTTTAGAATAATTTAATTGAATGGCCAAATTATCATTTATTTTTGTTCCAAAATTTGTATAATATTTTTTCTCTTTATCTTTAGTAAATTCATATCCTATTTTATTAATAGGTTTATTTATAGTTTTTAAATTAGTTGTTATATTTATTACTCCTCCAGAAGTTCCATTACCATAAAGAACTGAACCTCCGCCAGGGATAATTTCAATTTTTTCAATTTGTTCTATGGGAATCACATCATAATTTGTTTGATAAGGATGAGTTGTTAAAGTTGTTATAGGCGCCCCATCTACCATTACTTGAATATTTTTAGCTGCTTGGTCGGCCCCTTGTCCTCTAATATCAATTTCTCCCCAAGCACTAGTTCCTACAGTTATTCCTGGAACATCATTTAGGACTTGAGAAACAGAAGTATAACCTTTTTCATCGATATCCTGTTTATTAATAACTATTACATTTTTTGTAGGCTTTAATTTTTCTACTTCAATGTAATCTGGACTTATTATACTTTGTCCTAATTGAATATCTTGAGCCATAATCAAGCTATTAAGTATACAATAAAATAAAACTACTCTTTTCATAAATCTCCTTTCAGTATTTTAAATTATATTTATGTTCCATAAGCTTTTATACCATATTTAATTTTGTATGTCAAAATTTTTTTAATAAAATATTTTTATTTTATTTTTTTTGATTGACTTTAATTTTGAAAAGTGCTATTATAATTTGAGATTCAAAATAAAGTTGTTGATTTTATTGAAAAAAAGTATTTTTTTTATTTTGGGATTAATTTCTATAATCCTTGGAACAGTTGGTATATTTTTACCTTTATTACCTACAACTCCCTTTTTATTATTCAGTTTATTTTGTTTTGGGAAATCTTCTAAAAGATTTCATAATTTTATATTAGAAAATAAAATTTTTGGAAAATATATAAGGGATTATCATGAGAAAAAAGGAATCACTTTAAAAAATAAAATAAATGTTCTTTTAATACTTAGTATTAGTATCTCTTTTTCTATATATAAAGTTAACCAAATTCATTTAAGAATATTTTTGATAGTTGTATTTTTAGGAGTTACTTATCATATCTTAAGTTTAAAAACTTTAAAAGAAAACAAAGAAAATTAGGAGTTATTATGTTTAATATAAGATATAAATCTCATCATGATGTTTTAAATATTATTAATAGTTCATTAGGAAGAGGTCTTTCTACAAACTTTACTTTTGAAAAAGTTTTAAATGATAAAAATAACTTTAGGGAGTTGGGAATTTATGTACACACTCCTTATTGTGATAAAATTTGTTCTTTTTGTAATATGAACAGAAAACAGGTAGATAGTAGTTTAGATAGTTATGCTGATTACCTTTGTAGAGAATTTGAAAAATATGGAAAAAAACTTTATCCAAAAGAAAAACATATATCTACTATTTTTTTTGGTGGAGGAACTCCTACAATTTATAAAGAAAAAGAATTGGAAAAGATTCTAAAAGCCTTAAGAGAAAATTTTATTTTGACTAAAGATTATGAATTTACTTTTGAGACTACCCTCCACAATTTAACACCTAAAAAAATAGAAATTTTACAAAATTATGGTGTTAATAGATTGAGTATAGGAATTCAAACTTTTTCTAATAGAGGAAGAAAAATTTTGAATAGAACTTATGAAAAAGATGAAATTATAAAAAGATTAAAATTTCTAAGAGAAAATTTTAGTGGACTTATTTGTATAGATATTATTTATAATTATCCTAATGAAACTTTAGAAGAAATTGAAGAAGATGCAAAAATATTATGTGAATTAAATTTAGATAGTTGTAGTTTTTATTCATTGATGGTGCAAGAAGGGTCTAAAATTTCTAAACTAAGAAAAGATAATAGTAATTTTTATACATATAATTTAGAAAAAGACAAAATATTGCATGATAAATTTTTAGAAATAACTTTAAAGAATGGATATTATCTTTTAGAACATACTAAAATTACCAATGGGAAAGATAAATATAAATATATAAAAAATGTTAATAACTTAGATAATTTAATTCCTATTGGTGTAGGAGCAGGTGGAAGAATGGAAAATGTAGAGTGTTTTCATTTGAATAAGTTGATTACTTTTTATGGAAAAGATAATATATTCAAATATTCTTTAAAGAAAATAGCAGGTATTATGCAATATCCTCAAGTATCTTTAAAAGAGATAGAAGAATATTCTAAAGAAAATTTTAATATTATTTTTGAAAGATTAAAAGAATTTCAAAATAAAAATTTAATAATTTTAGAAAAAGAATATTTCACTTATACTTTAGATGGAATATTTTGGGGAAATAGTATTATTGCTGATATTATAAATATTTTGATAAAAATAAAAAACAAATAATTTAAAATTTATATATTGGAGGTTTTCAGTTATGTATCATTATCTTAAAGTTGGAGGACCATTAATGTGGATTCTTCTAATTTTATCAATTATTTCTCTTGCTATAATTATAGAAAGGGTATTATTTTTCTTTTTACATGAGAGATGTTTGAGTAAGAATTTTAAATCAAATATTATTTTAGCTGTATCTAATAATAATTTAGAAAAAGCTTGTTTATTGTGTGATGATGAAAAAAATACTGTTGGGGCAACTATAAAAGAATTTTTAGTTCGTCATAATGCCAATGGAGATTTTCATCATTTTGACCAATTAATAAAAGAAATAGCTTTAGAGAGGATAAGTCCACTTGAAAAAAGATTATATTTACTTGGAATAATAGCTCACACAGCTCCAATGATTGGACTTTTAGGTACAGTTACAGGAATGATTCATGCTTTTACAAATCTTGCTTTATTAGGAGCTGGAGACCCTAAAGTAGTAGCTGATGGAATATCAGAGGCTTTACTTACTACAGCTGCCGGGCTTACAATAGCTATTCCAGCCATTGTTATTTATAATCTTTTAAATAAAAGAGTAGAAGAGGTTGAAAGTGATATTGATAAAATAACAACAAATATAATAAATATAATAAGAAAAAATTAGGAGGAGTTTATGGGGAAGTATAGAAAAAATAAAAATATTCTTGCTGTTGACTTAACTCCATTAATAGATGTAGTTTTTTTACTTTTAATATTTTTTATGGTTACAACAACTTTTGATAAATATGGACAAATAGATATAGATGTCCCGACAGCTAATATAGAAAGTCCTGATAAAAAATTACCTTTAGAGATTGTTATTGATAAAAATGGAAGTTATTTTGCAATAAAAAATGGAAAAACACTTCCTATAGATATTGATAATTTAGGAGATTTATTAAATGGGGTTGATTCAGTTTCTGTAACAGCAGATAAAGAACTAAAATATCAAGTTGTTATGGATACTATTACAAAAATAAAAAAGCAGGGAATAGAAAATTTAGGAATAAATTTTTATGAATAATTAAGGAGTAGAAAATGAAATACATATTACTTTCAATAATCTTTCATATTTTATTGATTATTCCCTATTACAAACATGTAAATACTTTAGGAAATCCCGATATTTCAAGAAAAATATCTATTCCAATATCATATAATTCTAGAAATCTACCTGAACGAATAGATAATATAAAAAAAGTGAAAGGAAGCGAGATAAAACAGCCTAAAGTAGTAGAAGAAACCAATAAAAAAATAGAAGAAAAAGAAATAAAAAAGCCTCAAGATGAATTTAAAAGTAAAATGAAAAAAAATACTGAAAAAAAAGTTGAAAAAAAAATAACTGAAAATAAGGAAATAAAAAAATCTCAAAATAATCAGAATAAAAAACAACCACATAAAAATTTAGTTAAAGAGGAAAATAAAAAAGAAAGTATAGATGAAGTTTTAACTAAGAATGGAAACTTTGTAGCTAATTCTGATGGAAGCTACACAGCTTTATCAGCTAAAGGAATTAATTTTGAAATTTTAAATCAAATAGACCCTAATTATCCACGTCAAGCAGAAGTTATCAGATATAATAAAACAGTTATTGTTGAAACTAGATTTCTTGTTGGATTAGATGGAAGAGTTGAGAAAATTGAAATTTTAAAATCTCATGAGAAATTTGGATTTGATAAAGAGGTAATGCAAGCTTTAAAAAAATGGAAATTTAAACCAATAACTTATGGAGGAAAAAAATTAAAAGTTTATTTTGTAAAAGAATTTATATTTAAACCAAAATCATAAAAATAAAAAAACACTCTTTAATTTGAAAGAGTGTTTTTTATGAAATATTCTTAAAAAAATTTCTCAATGATTATTTTTAAAAGTGTAATAGTAGTGACCACAATGAAAAAAGGTTTTATAAGTTTACTTCCTTTTTTTATAGCAAATTTAGTTCCTAATTGTCCACCTAGAAACATAAAAAATCCAACTGTAAATCCATAAATATAATTAACTTTTCCATAATAAATAAACATAATTAAACTAGAAAGATTACTAACTAAATTTAAAATTTTTGCATTTCCACTAGAAAGTATAAAATCCATTCCATAAATTTTAATAAAAGCAAATAATAGAAAGGAACCACCACCAGGTCCAAAAAATCCTATATAAAATCCTAATATAAAAGATGCCATAGAACCTAATATTGTAGATTTTAAAGTTGTTTTAGTAAAATTATTTTTTAATCCTATTTCTTTGTTAACAATAGTATAAATTAGTATTAAAATTAAAAGAAAAATAATAATAGGTTCTAAGAAATTTTCATCTATCTTATTAAGAATATAAACTCCTAAACATGCACCTATTAAATGAAAAGGAACTAAATATTTTAAGATATTAAAATTTAATTTTCCATGTCTAAAGAAACCAACACTACTACCTAAAGTAGATAATGTAGCAGAAAATTTATGTGTTCCCATAACTAAATGGATAGGGAATCCAGCAGAAATATAAGCAGGAAGACTTATAAGTCCACCACCACCAGCAATTGCATCAACAAAAGAAGCTAAAAAACATAAAATAATTAAAATAATTAGACTTTCTATTGAGATATCAGAAAACATAAATTCACCTTAATTAAAATAAAATTTCTAAATAATATTTATAAGATTTTTCTAAATGATTTCTAAATGCTTTAACAGATTCTTCTTTTTTCCCAGCTAAGATTAAATCAATGATTCCAATATGTTCTTTATTTGACTCAGCAATTCTTTCTTTACTTTTTTTATCAAAAGACAATCTTCTAACTCTAACTAAATGCTCAAAAGTTGTATTTAACATATTTTTAACAAAAATATTATCAACAGAATTAAAAATATATAAATGAAAATCATTATCTAATTTATCTCTTTCACTTTGGTCACAATTTTCATAAGCTTCAAATCTACTTTTAAATAATTGTAATTTAACAGAAGAAAGGTTGGAAAAAGCTATTTCTAAAACAGCAGGTTCAAAGTGTATTCTTACTTCAAAAATATCATTTAAAAGATGTTCATCTACTTCTGTAACAAAAATACCTTTGCGAGGCATATTTTTTACCCACAATTCATTTTCTAATCTAGATAATGCTTCTCTGATTGGAGTTCTACTTATTTCTAAAAGTTCACCTAATTTTTTTTCTTCTAAATATTCTCCAGGTTGAAAATCAAGATTAATAATTTTATTTTTTATAATATCATAAGCTTTTTCTTTTAAATTAACATAATTACCCATAAAAAACTCCTTAGTAAAATAAAATATATTTTTTATAGTATACTCCTTTTATAAAGAAGTATCAAGCTATAAAAAAACCTTTTAATCATTAATGATTAAAAGGTTTATATTTAAAATTGGCTGGGATGGCTGGATTCGAACCAACGCATAACGGAGTCAAAGTCCGTTGCCTTACCGCTTGGCGACATCCCAATTATTAAGCTATTTCAAATTATAGCAAAATAAAAATATATTGTCAATATTATTTTTGAGTTTTTTCTATTAATTTATTAACAATAGATTCTAAAGCATCATGGGAAGCATTTTTTTCTTGAGAACCTATATATGGAACTCCAGAATCTCCAGCTACAACAATAGATGGATTCATAGGAACTTTTCCTAAAAATTCTACATTAAGTTCTTTAGCAGTTTTTTCTCCTCCACCAGTTTTAAATATATCTATTCTTTCTCCACAATGAGGACAAACAAATCCACTCATATTTTCAACTATTCCTAAAATAGGAAGATTTATAAGTTTTGAGAATTTTATAGATTTTCTTGAATCTAAAATAGATACATCTTGAGGAGTAGTAACAATAACACTACCATCAGCTTTACCAATAGATTGAGCTATTGTTAAAGGTTCATCACCTGTTCCTGGTGGTAAATCAACTACAAGATAGTCTAATTCTCCCCATTGGACATCTCCTAAAAATTGATGTATAGCTCCTATTTTAGCTGGACCTCTCCAAATAATAGGGTCATCAGAAGAACCTATAAAGAAACTTAAAGAAATAACTTTTAAATTTCCATCAAGTAAAGAGATTGGAGCAAATGATGTAGCTTTAACTCCCTCTTTTCCTAACATAAGGGCTACGTTAGGTCCATGAATATCAGCGTCTAAAATACCAACTTTATATCCTTTTAAAGCTAAACCATAGGCTATATTAGTAGAAATAGTAGATTTTCCAACTCCACCTTTTCCACTCATAACAACTATTTTATGTTTTATTTTTTCCATATTATTTTTAACTTTTATATCAAGTTCACTCATTTGTTTATTATTGGCCATTAATTTTTCATCCCCTTATTTAATTTTTATATCTAAGAAATTTTACTACTGAAAATATATATTGTCAAATATATTTTATTGTAGTTTTATAGAGATTTTTCATTTTCAAAATCCCAAGGATATTTATTTACATAAAAATCAGCAAAAGGAAAGAAAATAGAAATAATTGTTAAAATAAATAAAAGCCCTTGATACCATAAAAATGGAAAAATATCAAAAAAACTTATTGCTCCCTCAGTAAAACCAATTAATATTAACATTTGAGCTCCATAAGGAATAACTCCTTGAGCTACACAAGAAAAAATATCTAAAATAGTAGCTGTTTTTCTAGGGTCAACTTTATATTTATAACTAATTTTTTTAGCAATAGGTCCATTGATAATAATAGCAATAGTATTGTTAGCTACAGCCATATCAACAATTCCAACTAAAACACCTATTCCTAAAAGGGCAGATTTTTTTCCTTTGATAAAAGATTGAATTTTTTCTATTAACCAATTTATTCCACCAGCATTTCTAACAAGTTGAGCTAATCCACCTGTAAGAAGAGAAAGTAAGAAAATTTCATTCATACTTATAAAACCACCATAAATTTCATTAGCTAATTTTAAAATAGTAAATTCTCCATATATTAAACCAATGACTCCAGAACTAATAATTCCAAAAGTAAGAACTAAAAATACATTTATTCCTATTAATGAAAGAACTAAAACTAAAATATATGGTATTATTTTTATAAAATTATAAGTATAATTTTGAGCTTCAACTATAACTTCAGGTCTACCATAAATTATTAATAAGATAATAGTAATTATAGCACTAGGAGCAGCTATCATAATATTTACTCTAAATTTATCTCTCATATCAACTCCTTGAGTTCTAGTGGCTGCAATAGTTGTATCAGAAATAACAGATAAATTATCTCCAAATATTGCTCCACCAATTAAAGAAGCCATTACAAGAGCCATAGAAACTCCAGATTTTTCAGCTAATCCTACTCCAATAGGACCAAGTGAAACAATAGCTCCTACAGAAGTTCCAGTAGCTGTAGATATAAAGGCAGCAATAATAAAAATACCAGCAGCTATATATTGAGGAGGTATAAAAGTGAGTCCAAAATTAACAGCAGAATCTACTCCACCCATAGCTTTTGAAACACTGGCAAAAGCTCCAGCTAAAAGATATACAATACACATAATTAAAATATCTTCATTTCCACAACCTTTTAAGAAATTATCAAATTTATCATTAAAATTTTCTTTCAATATAATAAAAGCTGATATTATTCCAATAAAAATTGCTACAGGAGAAGGAAGCTGATAAAAAGCCATATCTACTCCTTTAAAGTGAAGAAAAATACCTGTTCCAAGGTATATTAAAATAAATATTAGAAAAGGTACTAAACCTAAAAAATCACTTTTTTCTTGTCCTTTCATAAATATCTCCTTATTAAAATAAAAATAATAATCATTATATTATAAAACAAAATATAAATAAAAGTCAATTTTTCATTTGTTAAAATAAAAAAGTTATATATAAAAAATATATAGAAATTAAATAATTTTTATGATATAATTTATAAGTTAAATATAAGAGAAGGTAAGGAGAAAAAAATGTTTGGAAAATTAGACGAAGTTGTAAAAAGACATGAAGAGTTAACAGCATTATTAGGAACTGTTGAAGTAGCTAGTGACACAAAAAAAATGATAGAGTACAATAAAGCTTTAAACGAAATAACTCCTATAGTAGAAAAATATAATGAGTATAAAACTTATAAAGAAGATTTAGATTTTATAAAAGAAAATATAAAATCAGAAAAAGACCCAGAAATGAAAGCTATGATGAATGAAGAAATGGCTGAATTAGAAAATAAGTTACCAGAATTAGAAAATGAATTAAGAATTTTACTTCTTCCAAAAGACCCTAATGATGAAAGAAACGTTATCATAGAAATCAGAGGTGGAGCTGGAGGAGATGAAGCGGCTCTATTTGCTGGGGATTTATATAGAATGTATACAAGATATGCTGAAAGAAAAAGATGGAAAATAGATGTAATAGAATTCCAAGAGATTGGAGTAGGTGGAGTAAAAGAGGTTGTATTTTCAATCAGTGGACAAGGAGCTTACTCTAAATTAAAATATGAATCTGGAGTTCATAGAGTACAAAGAGTTCCTGAAACAGAAGCAGCTGGAAGAGTTCACACTTCAACAGCAACAGTTGCTGTATTACCAGAAGTAGATGAGGTAGAACAAATTCAAAGTATTAACCCTTCAGAATTAAAAATAGATACTTATAGATCTGGTGGAGCTGGAGGACAACATGTTAACATGACAGACTCAGCTGTTAGAATTACTCATTTACCTACAGGAATAGTAGTACAATGTCAAGATGAAAGATCTCAATTAAAAAATAGAGAAAAAGCAATGAAACACTTACTTTCAAAATTATATGAGATGGAATGTGAAAAACAAAGGTCTCAAGTTGAAAATGAAAGAAAATTACAAGTAGGTAGTGGAGCTAGATCTGAAAAAATAAGAACATATAATTTCCCTCAAGGAAGAATAACAGACCATAGAATAAAATATACTGTTTATCAATTAGAAGCTTTCTTAGATGGAGATTTAGAAGAAATGATAGATGCCCTAACAACATTTGACCAAGCTGAAAAGTTAAAAAATATTGCGGGGTAATTATGAAATTATTAGAAATAATAAACTTTTCGAAGGAGTATTTGGAAAAATACTCCTTTTCAAAATCTAGGGTAGAAAGTGAAAAATTAATTTCATATGTTCTTCAAATGGAAAGAGTAAATCTTTATTCAAATTTTGAAATGGAACTTACAGAAGATGAAAAGACAAAAATAAAATCTTTTTTAAAAGAAATGGCTAGAAAAAGAAAAACTTTTGATGAAATATTAAAAGATAGAAAAGAAATAGAAAAAAATGAAATAGAGATTTCTAAAAATTATAAAAATGAAAATATTGAGATTTTAAGTAAGTCTATTCAATATTTAAAAAAATTTGGTGTAGAAAATGCCAGAATAGATACTGAATATATTTTTGCATATGTTTTAAATGTAAAAAGAAATTCTCTCATGTTAAATTTTAATAGAGAGATAACAAAAGAAGAAAAGGAAAAAATAAGGGAATTTTTAATAAGAAGAGGGAAAAGAAGAGAACCACTTCAATATATATTAAAAGAATGGGAATTTTATGGATTACCTTTTATAGTAGATGAAAGAGTACTTATCCCAAGACCAGATACCGAAATATTAGTAGAAGAGTGCAAATTTTTATTAGAAGAGATAGAAAATCCAAAAATTTTAGACATAGGAACAGGAAGTGGAGCAATAGCTATCAGTTTAGCTAAATTATATCCTAATGCTAAAGTAATAGGTGTAGATATAAGTTCAGAAGCTTTAGAAATTGCTAATAAAAATAAAGAATTAAATAATACTATTAATGTAGAATTTATTTTATCAGATGTTTTTGAAAAAATATCTGAAAAAGATTTTGATTTAATAGTTTCTAATCCACCTTATATTTCAATAGATGAATATAAAGAATTAATGCCAGAAGTAAAAAATTATGAGCCTAGATTAGCTTTAACTGATAATGGAGATGGATATTATTTTTATAAAAAAATATCAAAAGAAGCTTTTGAATATTTAAAGAAAGGTGGATATCTAGCTTTTGAAATTGGGTATAATCAAGGTGAAGAAGTAAGCGAAATAATGAAAAAAGATGGTTATGATGTAAAAGGTGTAATTAGAGATTATGGAGATAACCAAAGAGTAGTGGTAGGTAGAAAGGAGTAAAATGTCTACATTATTAAAAGATTATGATTATAATTTACCTGAATATTTAATAGGACAACATCCAACAGAGCCAAGAGACCATTCGAGATTAATGGCTGTTAATAAGAAAACAATGACTACAGAGGATAAACATTTTTATGATATAATAGATTATCTTAATGAGGGAGATATTTTAGTAAGAAATTCTACAAAAGTTATTCCAGCTAGATTAATTGGAAGAAAAGAAACAGGAGCAGTTTTAGAGATATTTTTACTAAAAAGACAAGATTTAGATACTTGGGAATGTTTAATAGGTCATGCTAAAAAATTAAAATTAGGTCAAAAAGTGTATATAGGTGAAAATAATGAACTTATAGGTGAATTATTAGAAATAAAAGATGATGGAAATAGAATAATAAAATTTTATTATGAAGGGGTATTCGAAGAAGTTTTAGATAAATTAGGAGAAATGCCTTTACCACCATATATAGTTGAAAAATTAGAAGACCAAAGTAGATATCAAACTGTATATGCTAAAAGAGGAGAATCTGTAGCTGCTCCTACAGCTGGACTTCATTTTACAAAGGAATTGTTAGAAAAAATAAAAAATAAGGGAATTACAATAGTAGATATTTATTTGGAAGTTGGATTGGGAACTTTTAGACCTGTCCAAGTAGAAGATGTACTACAACATAAGATGCATACAGAAAAATTTGAAATTCCTAAAGAAGCTTGTGAGATTATAAATAAAGCAAAACAAGAAGGACGAAGAATAGTAGCTGTTGGAACTACAACAGTTAGGGCTTTAGAATCTGCAGTTAATGAAAATGGAGAATTATTAGAAGAAGTAGCTGATACAGATATATTTATTTATCCTGGATATAAATTTAAAATGATAGATGCTCTTATTACTAATTTTCATCTTCCAAAATCAACTTTATTAATGTTAGTTTCAGCTTTTAGTTCTAGAGAGTTTATGTTAAAAGTATATAAAGAAGCAGTTGAAAAAGAATATCATTTCTTTAGTTTTGGAGATGCAATGTTTATATATTAATTATAGGAGGTAGATTTTTGAAAATAATAGCAGGAGAGGCAAAGGGAAGAAAATTAAAAAGTAGAAAAGGAACAGACACAAGACCAACACTAGCAAATGTGAAAGAATCTTTATTTTCTATAATTCAAAATTATATAGAGGGATGTAGATTTTTAGATTTATTTAGTGGAACAGGAAATATTGCTTTAGAAGCTTTGAGTAGAGGAGCTGAAAAAGCTATAATGATAGAAAAAGACCCAGAAGCTTTAAAAATTATAATAGAAAATATAAATGATTTAGGTTTTGAAAATAGATGTAGAGCCTATAAAAATGATGTGATAAGAGCTATAGAAATATTAGGTAAGAAAAACGAAAAATTTGATATAATATTTATGGACCCTCCATATAAAGAGGAACTTTGTAGAAAAGTTTTAAAAGCTATAAGAAAGGCTGATATAATAGAAAAGAATGGACTTATTATTTGTGAACATCATGTATTTGAAGATTTAGTAGCAGATGAAGAGGGATTTAAGTTTACTGATAGAAGACTTTATAATAAAAAAGCTATATCTTTTTTTGTAAATGAATAAAAAAGAGAAAGGGGAAGTTATGAAAAAAATAATACTTTTAGTATTTTTTATTTTAGGAATTTTTTCTTATGCAAATAAAAAAATTACAACTGTTGATGAAGGATTTCTTATTAATAATTATGAAAAAACCAAAAAATACAACTTCCTTTTAGAAGAGAAAAAAAGATATTTAGAGGAAAACTATTTTTTAAATTTTAATGATAATATAGAAGAACTTCGTAAAAATCAAAAATACTTAGAATATGAAAAACTAAGAGAGGAATATGTAAGAGAAATAAAGTCAGATGTAGAATGGATAATGTTTTTAACTTGCGAAGAAGAAATTTTACTCGATAAAAGATTAGTTTTATTTGGAAAAACTAATGATATAACAAAGAAAACTTTAAAAAATTTAAATAGAATTTATAAATTTGAAAATCAATTTAAAAATTTTGATAAAAATAAAAAAATAGAAATATTGGTATAATAAAAAAGACTATTACAATTTTGTAATAGTCTTTTTGTATAAAAAATATTTTAATAAAAATTATTTAACATTTATTTCTAAAATATTTTCTTCTTTATTTGTATCCATATCTAAAACTTGGTATTTTACTTTTTCAAAATCAATTTTCTTTAAATCAATTTTTCTTATTTGGCTATTGTACATAGTTTTATAATAAAACTCTTTATTATTTAAATCACTTACAGCAGTCCATTGAGTAGCACTTATTACATCTTTAGGAATATGATTTTTATATTCTTTAGGAAATTCTACTTCAATAGGAATATCAAAGTTATTTAAAATATGAAAAGCCTTATTTACTGCAAGTTGAGAATTTTCAGGATTACCAATAGAATTTAGATAGAAAAATGCTCTTATAAATCTTGATGGTGGAGTAATATCTCCAGGTAAACCTAAAGCTCCTGTTCCTGCTCCAAAAGAAAATATTTTTTCTTCATCAACTTCAAAAGATGGAGCATTTCCAGTATAAAGATTAACATAATTATTTAAATTTTTTACGTGCCAAGGATAGTCAGGAGAATTTGTTAAAACTCCTACTTTATTTTCGTAAATTTTAACCTCTCCATTATTTATAATTTCAATAACAATATTTTTTCCAGATGAGTCAGCAACTCTCCAATGAGCAGTAGGAAGAGGATTTCCTTTTTCATCAAATCCAATATTCACAACTTTTACATTCTTTAATCCTTCAATAACTTCATCAACAGAAGAAAAACTTGAAAGTATCCAACCTACTAATTCCATATCAGCAATAGATTCATTAGAAAATTTTTGATTATATCTTTCTAAACTTCCATAATGAGGAAAGTAAAATAATCCAGCATTTAATCCCTTTTCATTAATTCCCTCTCCAATAAATTTATCTAAAACTACAGTAGCTCCAACAAAACCATATTTAGAATTCCATTTAAGTCCATTTTCTTGTCCATCTGGAGTAAGGGATGTATATTGTTTTCCTTTTGGAGAAATAACTATTTTACTATTAAGATTAGATTCTCCATATTCTATAGTTCTTCCTTGAATAAGATTTTTATCTTGAGTTTTTATACTTATTCCTGTACAACTAAAAGAAACTAGTGATATACAAAAAAATACTCCAATAATGGATAATAAAAAATTTGACATATTTCCTCCTTAAAAAATTATTATATTAATTTTTAGACTTATATAGTTGAAATAAGGTTTATTTTTTATATATTTTATAATTTATAAAAATAAATTGATGATTTTTTTTAAAAAATATAGTAAAATATAAACAAAGACATTATTATATAGGTGATACTGTGGAAAAATTATTGCATTCAATTGATATGATTGCATTATATAAAATAATAATTCTATTTATAGCTTTCAATGTAGGAATAAAATTTCCTGATTGGGATTTTCAATTAAATCTAAAACATAGAAGTATAATAACACATAGTCCAATTATTTTATTGATATTTTTGCAATTTTATCAAATAGATAAAAGTGAATTTCTTAGAGTTTTTATAAGTGGATTTTCAATGGCTATGGCAATACATTTTATTTTTGATATTTTTCCAAAAGGTTGGTCAAGAGGAGCTTTGTTACACATTCCAATTTTAAAAATAGAACTTAGTCCCAATATATCAAAACTTAGTTTTTTTATTTTTATAATAATATCTATGTTTATATGTTTAAATACCACTAAGGAATTTGAAGAATATATACTTCTTGGTATTTTTTCAGGAATAAAAATAATAAGAGATATAAAAAGAGAAGGAAAAATAGTTAGACCATTATTATTGTTTTTAATATTTTTTTGTTTGTTAGGAAGTGTAAAATATAAAGAATTCGAGAAAAAAATGATTAAAAGTAGCTCAAATTTGGTTAAAGAAATTGACAAAATAAGTAAAAAAATAATATAATAATATTATTAATATTTGAAAGGGGTAAATTTTAAATGAAGGATATTAATCTTTTATCAACAAAAGCTAATGAAATCAGAAAAAATATTGTTAATATGATTACAGAAGCTAAATCTGGACATCCAGGAGGGTCTTTATCAGCTACAGATATTTTAACAACATTATATTTTTATGAAATGAATATTGACCCAAAAAATATAAAAATGGAAAATAGAGACAGATTTGTTTTATCAAAAGGACATGCAGCACCTGCTTTATATGCTGTACTAGCAGAGAGAGGATATTTTGATAAAGAAGTTTTAAAAACACTTAGAAGATATGGTTCTATTTTACAAGGACATCCTGATATGAAAAAAGTTCCAGGAGTAGAAATTTCTACAGGTTCATTAGGACAAGGATTATCTGTTGCTAATGGAATGGCACTAAATTCTAAAATTTATAATATAGATTATAGAGTTTATGTGTTAATGGGAGATGGAGAAACTCAAGAAGGACAAGTTTGGGAAGCAGCTATGACAGCCTCTCATTATAAATTAGATAACTTATGTGCTTTCATCGATTGTAATAATCTTCAAATAGATGGAAATGTTGATAAAGTGATGAACATAGAGCCAATTTCTGATAAATGGAGAGCATTTGGTTGGCATGTAATTGAAATAGATGGACATAATTTTGAACAAATTATAAATGCTCTTGAAGAAGCAAAAACTGTAAAAGGAAAACCAACTTTAGTTGTAGCAAGAACAGTAAAAGGAAAAGGAGTTTCATTTATGGAAAATGTTTGTGGATTTCATGGAGTAGCTCCAACAAAAGAAGAGTGTGAAAAAGCTCTAGCAGAATTATCTTGTAACAATTAATAAAAATAAATTGAGTTTATATTATTTGGAGGAAAAAGAATGATAAAAAAAGCAACGAGAGAAGCTTATGGAGAAGCTTTAGTTGAACTTGGTAAAATAAATAAAAATGTAGTAGTTTTAGATGCTGACCTTTCTGGGTCAACAAAAACTAATATGTTTAAAAAAGCATTTCCAGAAAGACACATTAATGTAGGAATAGCTGAAGCTGATTTAATAGGTACAGCTGCTGGTTTAGCTACATGTGGAAAAGTGGTTTTTGCTTCAACATTTGCTATGTTTGAGGCTGGACGTGCTTTTGAACAAATTAGAAATACAGTAGCATATCCAAAATTAAATGTAAAAATAGCTCCAACTCATGCTGGAATTTCTGTAGGAGAAGATGGAGGGTCACATCAATCAATAGAGGATATTGCTTTAATGAGAAGTATACCAGGAATGATAGTATTATCTCCAGCTGATGCTGTAGAAACTAAAAAAATGATTTTTGCAGCAGCTGAGTATGATGGACCTGTATATATCAGAATGGGAAGATTAGGAGTTCCTGTAATATTTGATGAAAATTATGATTTCCAAATAGGAGTAGCTAATACTTTAAAAGATGGAAAAGATGTAACAATAGTAGCTACAGGATTATTAACTTATGAAGCTTTAAAAGCAGCTGAAGAATTAGAAAAAGAGGGAGTTTCTGTAAGAGTAATCAATGTAGGAACAATAAAACCACTTGATGGAGAAACTATTTTAAAAGCAGCTCAAGAAACTAAATTTATCGTTACAGCAGAAGAACATTCTGTAATAGGTGGATTAGGTTCAGCAGTATCAGAATTTTTATCAGAGGTACATCCAACAAAAGTTAAAAAAGTTGGAATCTATGATAAATTTGGACAAAGTGGAACTGGAAATGAACTTTTAGAGAAATATGAGTTAACTTCTGAAAAACTTATTTCTGTAATAAAAGAGAATTTATAATTTTTATTATAGAGGCAAGATATTTATATTTTGCCTCTATATTATTATTTTATAGAATTTTATGAGGATGGTAATATATGCAAAAAGAATCTAGACAACTATATATCTCACTTGAAATGATTAAAGTATTTTTAAGTATTATTTTTGCTACTATAATTTATAATTTTTTTATTTCTGGAATATTAAATGCAAATAGTCAAATAAATAATTTAAGAAATATTGATTTTATATCAGCAGAATTACAAAATAATTTATCTAAAGAACAAAAGAAAGAATTAGAAATAAAATTACTTAATGTTCCTGAAATAAAAAAAGTAACCTATGTTAATAGTTATATAGCCTTTCAAAATTTACAAAAAGATTTAGGAATAGTACTGCCAAAAGGGGATAATCCACTTTCCGATTCTTTAAGAATATATGTAAAAAGTATCAATAATATTCAAAAAATTCAAGAGATATTAGATTCAACTCAAGAAATTAAAGAATATTTTTTAGATACAACATATTCAGATAATGTAAATAAAAAAATAAAATTTTTTGAGCTTTTATTGACTAGTTTTACTTTAGGAGCAGTTTCATTAATATTTGTAGTAGTAACTATTGCTTCTTTACAATTTAAAATTGATTATGTAGGTTCTCTTATTAATAATGGATATCATAAGAATCTTTTATTAGCTACAAAACAAATAAATTTATTACCATGTACTTTAGCAATATTAATAGGCTTGATGTTTTTTTCTAATGTATATATATTATGTAGGAATTGGTTTATAGTAAATGATATATCTTCTTCATTATTAACTTTACTTCAAATAGCTCCAATACAAATAATATCAAATATTATTTTAATTGTACTTATTTGGTTAATTCCTGTGAAAGAAAGATGGGAGAATTAATAAATGAAAAAAATATTTTTATTAATATATATATTAATTTTTTCTATGGGATATTCTAATACTAGAGTTAGCATGGCAGATAAATTAAAAAAGATTGATATAGAAATAAATAATAAAAAACAAGAAATAAAAAAAATTGATACTAAAAAGAAATCTTTAGAAGAGCAAATAGAAGATTTAAGAGTAGATATTTTGAAATTAAATGGAGAGAAAAATAAATTAGAAGAAGAAATAATAGCAACAGAAAAAAAAATTGATTATAGTAATATAAATTTTAATTATAGTCAAAAAGAATTAGAGAGAAAAAAAGCTGAATTTAGTGCTAAAATTATAGCTTGGAGTAGAAGAAAAAATAATAACCTTTCTTTTGAAGAAGAGGTAATGTTAAGAAAACAATTTGGAAAAATTCTTTATGAAGATGTAAAGAAAATCAATCATATTTCAAAAGTAAAAAAAGATATTGCTTTAGTTAGTTATGATATAGAAGAAGAAAAGAAAAAATTAAGTGGACTAAAAAATAGTCTAAATAAAAAAATTAGAGATATAGGTAGTAAAGAAAAAGAAAAAAATATTCTTATAGCTAAATTAAATTCTGAAAGAAATAAACATGTATCAACTCTTACAAGTTTAGAAAAAGAAAAAGAACGTATACAAAAGGAAATAGAAAAAATATTACAAGCACAAGTATCTACAGATAAAAAAGTAGATTATAGTATAGCTATCAAAGGTATTGGGAAAGGAGTGAATCCTTTACCTGGTGGAAAAGTAATTGTTAAATTTAAAGAAAATAAAACAAAAAATATAGTAAGTAATGGAGTTGAAATTTTAGATAAGTTAGGTTCTCCAGTAAAAGCTACACATGGTGGAAAGGTTATATATACTGGAAAAATACAAGGACTTGGAAAAGTTATAATGATAAACTATGGATATAATACAATAGGAGTTTATGGAAACTTAATTTCTACTAAGGTAAAATTAAATGAAACAGTAAAACAAGGAGAAAATATAGGAGTTTTAGGTTTTGCAATGGATGGAAAACCTGTACTTTATTATGAAGTTAGATTAAATCTTAAACCTATAAATCCAATAAACGTATTATAATTTTAGGAGAAATTTATGGGAGAAAAATGTGTTATTTTTTATAATTCAAATAAAGCTAAAGCAGTAGAAATTTATACCGAATTAAAAAAATTTTTAAAAGAAAAAGGTGTAACTTTATTATTGCCTAATGAAATACAGGAAGCAACTTTTTCTATTGTTATAGGTGGAGATGGAACTTTGCTTAGAGCCTCTAAAGAAATTATAAAAAAAGATAATATTCCTGTTATTGCAATAAATGCTGGAAGCTTAGGATTTTTAACTGAAATAAAAGAAATTGAAGCAAGAAAAATATGTGAAAACTATTTAAACAAAGACTATGAAATATGTAAAAGAGGTTTATTGGAGTTAAAAATAAATAATGATATTTACAATGTTTTAAATGAAATAGTTATTTCAACAGGAAGATTGGATAAAAAATTAATGTCTGTAGATATTTTTACAGATAAAGGAAAAGTAAATACATATATAGGAGATGGAGTTATAATAGCTTCTCCAACAGGTTCTACAGCTTATTCTTTATCAGCTGGTGGTCCAATAGTATCATATAGATTAGATGCTTTTATAATAACTCCAATTTCTCCACACAATTTATCAACTAGAACAATAATTTTAGCTTCTGATGAAATAATTAAAGCTAAAGTTAATTATAGTGATATAAATAATTTTTTAATGATAGATGGAGATTTTATTAAAAAATTAACTATGGAAGATGAAATTGAAATAAAATATTCAAATAAAAAATTAAATTTAGTTTTACCAAAAGATAGAAATTATTATTCTGTATTGAAAGAAAAATTAAAATGGGGAGATAATCTATTTTAAATGAAAGTAGGGTTTATACAATTTGATGTTAAAAAGAATTTTGAAATAAATTTTAATATCATAGAGAAGCATTTAGAAAATTTAAAGTGTGATTTAATTGTGTTGCCAGAATTAACTTTAAGTGGTTATCTCTTTAAAAATAAAGAGGAATTAAAAAGTAAGGGAATAATTATTGAAAAAAGCCAAGAAATAGAAAAAATAAAAAAATTATCTGAAAAATTTCAATGTATTATGATTTTAGGGATAGTAGAGAGATTAGAAGATAAATTTTATAATACAGCGATAATTATTTCAAAAGGAAAATATATAGGAAAATATCAAAAAATACATCTTTCTGATTTTGAAAAAAATTTTTTTGAAAGTGGAAAAGAAAATAAAGTTTTTGATGTTGATGGAGTAAAAATTGGAGTTCAAATCTGTTTTGATTTATGGTTTCCTGAAATTTCAAGGGAACAAATAAGAGAAGGAGCAGATATATTAGTTGCACTTGGAAATTTTGGTGGTGAAACGACTGCTAATATTTTACCAATTCGAGCTATAGAAAATTTGACTCCGATTATTCTATGTAATAGAGTAGGAGAAGAAAATATAATTTTTAATTCAGAATCTATAAATGCTTTTTTTATAGGAAAAAGTATGGTTGTAGATAGAGATGGAAAGGTTTTAATAGAACCGAAAGAAAAAATAGAAATAAGTGAAGTAGTAGATATAAAATTAAAAAAAGAAAAATCTAATATAATTTGTAAAAATTTTTTTGAAGAGATTGATTTTCATTATAATAAATAGAGAGTAGGGGGACAATAATTTATGTTAAGAGAATTATTAATTGAAAATTTAGCAATAATAGAAAAACTAAATCTTGAATTTGGAGATGGATTAATAACTCTTACAGGAGAAACAGGGGCAGGAAAATCAATTATTTTAAATGGAATAAATTTACTTTTAGGAGAAAAAGCTTCAATAGATATGCTTCGTAGTGGAGAAAAACAACTTGTAGCTCAGGGAGTTTTTGAAGTAAATAATGAACAAAAAAATGAATTGGAAAAATTAGATATAGAAGTAGAAAATGATGAGGTTATAATCAGAAGAACTTTAGATGCTCAAGGAAAAGAAAAATCTTATGTAAATGGAGCTAGAGTCCCTAGAACTAGATTAAAAGAGGTAATGAAATCTTTAGTTGATATAGTTGGACAACATTCTCATCAAATGCTTTTAAATAAAGAAAATCATATAAAACTTTTAGATAAATTTATTGAAGAAGAAACAGTGGATATAAGAAAAAAAATAGAGTTTTCTTTAGAGAAATATAGTGAAGTTTGTGAAAAAATAAAAGAAATAGAAAAAGAAAAAAATGAAACTGCAGAGAAAAAAGAATTCTATGAGTTTCAATTAGATGAGATTGAAAAAGCAAATTTAAAAGTAGGAGAAGATATTGATTTAGAAAATGAATATAAATTACTTTTTAATGCTGGAAAAATAAAAGAAAAACTTTCTATTTCTGAATTTCAATTAAAAAATGATGAGATAAATGCTTTGGATATAATATACTCTTGTAAAAAACAAATAGAAGCAATAGTGGATTATGGAAAAGATTTTGAAGAAATTTATGAGCAAATAGAAAGAGTTTATTATGATTTAGAAGATTGTGTGTCTACTATAGAGCAATTAGAAAGTGATATAGAAATAGATGAGCATAGATTAGAAGAGGTAGTATCAAGATTAAATCTTATAGAGAAATTAAAAAATAAATATGGTTCTACTATAGAAGAAATATTAGAATTTGCAGAAAATATAAGTAGTAAATTGAGAACGTTAGATGATAATAATTATCAAACATCTTTATTAGAAAAAGAGAGAGAAAAATATAAAAAAGATTATTGGGATGCTGCTTTTCAGTTGAGAGAAGTGAGAAAAAAATTTATTAAGAAAATAGAAGAAAATTTAGGAAAAGAATTAGATTTTCTTAATATGAAAAATGCTAAATTAGATATAAAATTAGAAGAAAAAGAGATTATGTCAAAAAATGGTTCTGACACAATAGAGTTTTTTATAACTACTAATATTGGACAGCCACCAAAACCACTACAAAAAATTGCTTCTGGTGGAGAGGTAAGTAGAATAATGTTAGCTTTAAAAGTTATATTCTCTCATGTAGACAATATTCCAATTCTTATTTTTGATGAGATTGATACAGGTGTTGGTGGGGAAACAGTAAGAAAAATTGCTGAAAAACTTAAAGAGATTGGAAAAAATGCTCAAGTTATATGTATAACTCATTCTCCAGCAATAGCTTCTAAAGCTCATGAACAATATTATATTGAAAAAAATATAAAAAATGGAACTACTTTTACATCAGTAAAAAAATTATCAGATAAAGAAAGAATATATGAAATAGCTCGTATGTTAGCTGGAGAAAGTATATCAGATTCTGTGTTAAAACATGCAGAAGAGTTATTGAATGAGGAATAATATGGATTTAGTAAAATATTTTTTAGAAGAATTAAGAAAAGAAAATATTATTTCTGAAAATACTATAAATTTTTATAAAAGTGATTTAGATTATTTTCAAAAATTTATAAAAAATAATAATTTGTTGGAAATTTCACAAGATGAGTTAGAAGAATATTTGCAACATATAAAGGAAAAATATTCAGAAAATTCAGTTATAAGAAAGATAACTTCTCTTAAAAGTTTTTATAAATTTTTATTAAAGAGAGAATTATTGAAAGTCTCTCCAATAGAAAATATATCAACAAGTAGAAAAGATATAAAAGTTAAAAAATTTATAGAGGAAAGAGAGTTAAAAGCTATTATAGATGTTTGTGAAGATACAAAAATTGGTAATAGAGATAAAATTATTATTAAATTATTGAGTGAAACAGGCTTAAAGATAGTAGATATTTTAGGAATAGAATTAAATCAAATAAAAGAAAATAATTATAGATTTTTTTTAGTAAAACAGAGAAATATATATGTTTTAATAAATTTATCTGAAGATTTATCAAAAGAATTAAAAGAGTACATAGAAAGATATAATATTGATTCTAAATTTATATTTGGAGAACTAGATAATCAAAAATTTAAAACTAATTTTTTAAAATATGTAAAAAAAGCTAATTTAGATAGAAATATAGTTCCAAGTATGATAAAAAATAGATGTAATTATGAAAGAGAAAAAATAAATAATTATCATAATTTAGATGAGATAGAAATTTTTGATGAAATTAAAAAAGAATATTTTGCAATAGGAATAGGAGATGAGTAAATTTTATGAGAGCAGGATTTATAGCTGTTGTAGGAAGACCAAATGTTGGAAAATCTACTTTAATAAATAAATTAGTAAGTGAGAAAGTGGCAATAGTTTCAAATAAAGCAGGAACAACAAGAGAAAATATAAAAGGGATATTAAATATGGCTGGAAATCAATATATTTTTATTGATACTCCAGGAATACATAAACCAAAACATCTTTTAGGTGAATATATGACATATTCAGCTATAAAAATTTTAAAAGATGCAGATATAATTCTTATGGTACTAGATGGAAGTCAAGAGATTAGTACAGGAGACCAATTTGTTATGGAGAAAGTTTTAGAAGCTAAAAGAACTCCAAGAATATTAGTTATAAATAAGATAGATAAATTGTCTGATGAAAAATTAGCTGAAAAAAGAAAAGAAGTTGTAGAAAAATTAGGTGAATTTGATGGAATAGTAGAAATTGCTGGAGAGTATGGAATAGGACTTGGAAAGCTTTTAAATACTATAGACCCATTCTTAGAAGAGGGAATACAATATTATCCTGAAGATATGTATACTGATATGCCTGTATATAGAATAATATCTGAAATAGTAAGAGAAAAAATATTATTAAAAACAAGAGATGAAGTTCCACATTCAATAGCTATAGAAATAATCAATGTAGAAAAAAGAGAAACAGGAAAAGATTTATTTAATATAAATATATATGTTGAAAGAGATTCTCAAAAAGGAATAATAATTGGTAAAGGTGGAAAACTTTTAAAAGAAATAGGAATAGAAGCTAGAAGAGAAATTGAAATATTATTAGGAAGAGAAATTTTCTTAGATTTACATGTAAAAGTAAAAGAGGATTGGAGAAAGAAAAAACCATTCTTAAAAGAATTAGGATATTTTGATGAAAATTAATAAAATTTAAGAAAAATAAAAAGTTTAGGTAGGTGATAGGGTGAAAGTATTATTAGTTAATGGAAGTTCTCATAGAGGTTGTACATTTACAGCACTTACAGAAATCACTAAAATTTTTGATGAAGAAAAAATAGAGTGGGAAATATTTGATATAGGAGCTGAACCTTTAAGAGATTGTATAGGATGTAAAAGTTGTACAAAATTAGAAAATAGATGTGTATTCAATGATGATGTTGTAAATAATTTTTTAGAGAAAGCTGAAAAATGTGATGGATTTATATTTGGTTCTCCTGTTTATTATGCTCATCCAAGTGGAAGAATACTATCTTTACTTGATAGAGCTTTTTATGCTGGAAAAAAAGTTTTTATGTATAAACCAGGAGCAAGTATTTTATCAGCTAGAAGAGGTGGGACAACAGCTTCTTTTGATGTATTAAACAAATATTTTACAATTTGTCAAATGCCGATAGTTTCATCTACATATTGGAATATGGTTCATGGAAATACTTCTGAGGAAGTTTTAAAAGATGAAGAGGGATTACAAACAATGCGTAATTTAGGTAGAAATATGGCTTGGATATTAAAATGTATTGAGGCTGGAAAAAATAATGGAATAGTACCAGCTAAAAGTGAAACAGAATATAGAACAAGTTTTATTAGATAGTGGGGTGGAATATGATACTTATAGTGGCGAAAAGTATAATAAAAAAAGAGTGTATCGAAGAATATAAAAATTTGGTAAAAGAGTTAATTGAAAAAAGTAGAAAGGAAGAGGGAAATATCTCTTATGATTTACATCAAGATATAAACAATCCTCAAGCTTTTGTTTTTGTAGAATATTGGAAAGATATTGAATCAATAGAAGCTCATAATAATTCAGAACATTTTAAAAGAATTATTCCTGAAATTAATAAAATTAGAGAATCAGCAGAAGCTGTTCGTTATGAAAAATTAGATTATTAAAAATAAAGAGTTGAGTATCTAGGCTCAACTCTTTTATTTTTATTTGTTAAAAACAGGTTTAAATCTTTCAAAAATTTCATGGACAGAAACTATATCATTTACTTTCCAAACATCTCTTCCAGCAAAGAATAATCCATTTTCTAAATCCCCTTTATGTCCATCTATAAGTCTTTGACTTACACAGAATTTTCTACTACAATGTTTTAAACAACTAGAACAAGTACTAGGTGGTGTAGTTGTTTCATTTAAAACTTTTTCAGAATAATTACTTCTAATAGCATTAGCAGGTAATCCTACAGAACTCATTATTTTTATAACATCACCTTTTTTTGTATTAACATACATTTGTTTAAAAGCTTCGTCAACATCACATTCATGAGTAGCAACAAAACGAGTTCCCATTTGAACTCCTGTAGTACCAAGAGATAACATTCTAGCAGCATCTTCTGGAGTAATTACTCCACCAGCTCCAAAAACAGGAAGAGAAACATTTTTTGTAATTTCTTCCATAATATCCCAAGAATCTAATTCTGTTCCAAGGTGTCCACCAGCATTTCCACCTTCAACAACAATGGCATCAGCACCTAATTTTTCAGATATTTTTGCAAGTTTTAAAGATGAAACTATTGGAAATAATTTTATTCCTGTACCTTTAACCATAGAAAAAATATCTCTAGAGAATCCTGCACCACAAATTATAACATCAACTTTTTCTTCTATACAAACTTTTACGCTTTCAACAAAAGAAGATACAGCAAACATAATATTTACACCAAGAGCTCCTTTTTTATTAGTTATTAAAGCTCTAGCTTTTCTTATTTCTTCTCTTAATTCTTCAAGAGGAAGAGCTGAACCAGCTATAACTCCTATTCCACCTTCATTTGCCACTGCTGAAGCAAGTTTTGACATAGAACATCTAATAGCCATTCCTCCTTGAATAATAGGAACTTCAATTTCTAAACCATTTATATTTATCATAATACAACCTCCACTAAAAATTACATATGTATTATAACATATTGTATGTTATTTTCAAAGAGAAAACATAAAATAAAAAATAAAATAACAGTATAATTTTATTTTTTACTTATATATAGAAGAGATTATTATAAAAAAAATACTAAAAAAATATATGAAAATAACTATATAAAAATAAAAATAGAAAAGAATAATGTTATTAAAATAAAAAAGATGATATTGTTCCTTTACAACATCATCTTTTAATAAATTATTATAAATATGATTTTAAAATTTCTACTTTTCCTTTTATAACAGTTTTTAAAGTAGCTGGAATAAAGTATGTATCTCCTTTTGAAATTTTGTAAGAGATATTATTACAAATTATTTCTCCTTCACCATCTAAAATAGAAAGAATTTTAAAGTTTTTATTAGTTTCATCTTCAAAAGTACCATCTATTAGATATTTATCAACATTAAAATATTGTCCTCTTACTAATTCTTCTTTTATAGCTCCAACTAATTGTAATTTTTGTCTAGATTCATTAGTAGACACTTGAACATCTCCTTCAAAATCTATTACATCAAGAGCTTTATCAATATGAAGTTCTCTTAATTTTCCATCTACTAATCTATCAAAATCATAAATTCTATAAGTTGTATCTGAATTTTGTTGAACCTCGCAAATTAAAATAGAACCTTCTAAAGTAGCATGAACAACTCCAGGAAGAAGATTTATAAAATCTCCTTTTTTTACTTTTATAGTTTTAAAAAGTCCATTAAATTCTTTTTTATCAACTTTTTCTTTAAATATTTCTTTTGTAATTCCTTCTTTAATTCCTAAAATAAGAGTTGCATCAGAACTAGCTTCCATAACATACCAACATTCACTTTTTCCAAATTCTCCTTCAACTCTTAGAGCATATTCATCACTAGGATGAACTTGAACAGAAAGTCTATCATTTATATCTAGATATTTAATAAGTAATGGAAATTTTCCTTTAAATCTTTCAACAATTTCTTTTCCAAGTATAGTTTCTTTATCACTTTCAATAACTTCAACAAGATATTTTCCAGCAAATTCACCATTTTCAATATAAGAAAGTCCACCTTTATGAGAACTTACTTCCCAAGATTCTCCATAAAGATTTTCATCAGGTAATTCCATATTTAAAACATCTTTAAATTTTCTTCCACCCCAGATTTTTTTTACTAAAGTTTTTTTAAATTTTAATGGATACATAATTTCCTCCTAAAAAAATTTTGTGTTCTTATAAAAGTATATTACAAAAAAATAAATATGTCAAAGTAAATTAAGTTCAAAAAATAAAAGAAAGAGAATTTCTTCTCTTTCAATTTATAAATCAGTAATCATGTCATACCAAACTACTCCACCATGAGTAGATTCAGAAACTCCCATATTTTTATAACCAAATTGCTCATAAAATCCAATTAAATTTTCTTTACAAGTTAAAACCATTTTTTTACGATTAGATTTTTTAGCTTCTTCCATTAAGTATCTCATTAATTTACAAGCTATGCCTTTATGTTGATATTCAGGTAATATATCTAAACCAAAAACAGTTTGATTTTTTCCAAATGGATTATGTCCACCATCAGGTTCATATAATTCATCTATAATTACATTACTATCAGTGACACAACCGTTTATAAAACCAATAACTTTTTTATCAATAGTAGCTACATAAAAACTATCTGGAAAAGTTTTTATTCTATATAAAAAAGAATCGTAAGTAGCTGCTTCAGCTTTAGGAAAACAAATACTTTCTATTTTTGTAACAGAATCTAAATCTTCAATTTGTACTTTTCTAATTATAACTTCCATTTTTCCCTCTTTTAAATATCTGATAAAACTTTTATTACTTTTCCAACTACATTAAAGTTTTCTCCAGGACCAATATATATTGGAGAATAATTAGGATTATCACTTACTAAAGCAATATAGTTTTTTGTTATTTTAAGTCTTTTTACAAAGGCTTGTTCGTCAATAAAAAATGCTCCAATCTCTCCACTTTTTATATCTAAAGTTTTTTTACAGATTATAATAGAACCATCTTTTATAGTAGGTTCCATAGAATCTCCAACTACATTAACAGCAAAAAGATTTTGATTTGTATTATTAAGACCAGGTAACATAATGTAGTCTTCAATATCATTATCTGTAAAAGCTCCAAGTCCTGCTGAAATTCTTTCAAAAAGAGGAATAGCATTATCTGATATTTCTGTAGCCTCTTTAGCAGTTTTCTTTATATTACTTTTAACTTCATTTTTTAATTTTTCAATTTTATCTATTATTATTTTAGGAGTTCTTTCAATAGCAGCTAAGTATAACATTTGCTCCTTTTCTTCAGGATTAAGGTTTAAACAATCAGCAATTCTAAGAAGTACTTCTTCACTAGGTGGATTTTTTACTTCTCCTCTTTCTATTGAATTAAAATAAGACTGAGTTATATTTATCATTTTAGCAAATTTATTTTGACTAATCCCAAGAGCTTCTCTTTTTTCTTTTAAAAATTCAGTAAAAATCAAATTATATCCCTCCTTTAAAATAAGTTATATTTTATTATAAATAATCATATAAATAATTATACTATATTTTATTATAAATAATCATATAAATAATTATACTATATTTTAAAATAGATTGCAACATTTTAAAAAATCTATTGACAAAAATAGTTAGATAAGTTATAATAAGTTATAGATAAATATAGTTAATTTAAAAAAGGGGGATTATTTATGAAAATACTTATAAAAAATAAAAAATGGAATATTTTTTTAGGAAATACTACTACTTTAGAATGTGATGTAATTCAAAGAGAAGGATTATTTTATATTCAATTTGAATATGATAAAAAATTATTTAAAATAAAAAGTAGAAATATAGATAATACTCTTAAATATTTAGAAGATATGTTTGTTGGTATAGAATTAAGAAAAGAATTAAATAACAGAATAGCTGTTTAATTTTATAAATAGTTAAATAGGAAAAATTTTTATGAAAATGAAATTTATTATATATTAAAATAAGGACATTGTATTATATTAACAATATCCTTATTTTTTTATTTTAATATTTCATAAATTTTTTCTATGTCTAAATTTTGACGCATTAATCTTGCTAGATTTTTAAATTCAGTTTCTTGATGAGATTCCATATTTATATATTCTAATATAGGATTTAATCCTTTTAATTCTCTCAATTTATTTAAAAATTTTCTTGTAAATTTAGGAGAATCAAAAAGTCCATGAATATATGTTCCTATGATATTTTCTTTACAAATTAAAGTAAAATCATCTTCACCTGTAACAGAATATTTAGAGGCCTCTCCTGTAGTTACTCCTTGATGAATTTCACAACCTGATACAACTATTCCATCAAATCCTTCTAATATTCCTGTACAATTACATAAAGTTTTAGAAACTTGTTTAGTATGTTTTTTTTCTTTCATGGTAGTTGTCATTGGAAAGATATTAAGAGTTTCAGCCTTTAAAAAAGAACTTTCTATCTGTTTTAAATCTCTAATAGATTTACCAAGCATTTGAAAACCACTATGAATTCCTAAAATAGGCGTTCCTTTTTTTATATGCTCCATTATACCATCAGTTATTTTTCTTGTATTTATAATTGAAAAATTATAAATAGCATTTTTACTACCAGGTAAAATTATAAGGTCAAAATCTTGATTTAAATCCTCTTTTGTATTTATATATGTAAGTTTTACATCTTCATAGACTAATAGAGAAGTAAAATCAGTAGAGTTAGAAAGTTTTTCAAAATTAATAATAGCTATATTCAAATCTTTTTTAGGCTTTTCATCTTCTTTAGAAAAATTATAACTATCTTCATTCTCTATTTGAATTTTTGTATAAGGTAAAATTCCAAGACAAGGGACATCTAAATTTTCAGATTTTAATTTTTCATCTAACATTTTAATTCCATCTTTTAATAAATCTATATCACCACGGAATTTATTTATAATATAACCTTTTATACGATTTCTATCTTTTTTATCTAATAACATTAAAGTTCCATAAATAGAGGCAAAAACTCCACCTCTTTCAATATCGGCTATAAGAATTACATTAGAATCAACCATTTCAGCAATACCCATATTAACTAAATCAGTTTTTCTAAAATTTATTTCAGCTGGACTTCCTCCACCTTCTAAAACACCAATTTCAAAATTTTCTTTTAAAATATCATAATTTCTTTTAATTATTTTTTTAAAAAAGTCATATTCTTCATAGTATTCTTTAGCTTGCATATTTTTATAAACAATACCTTCTAAAATTACTTGAGAAGAAAAATTATCTCCAGTTGGTTTTAAAAGTATTGGATTCATAAAAACTCTAGGTTTTGTATTAGCTGCTTCAGCTTGAATAACTTGAGCTCTGCTCATTTCTTTTCCATCTTCATCAACAGATGAATTAAGAGCCATATTTTGTGATTTAAAAGGAGCTACTTTATAACCATCTTGAGAAAATATTCTACATAATCCAGCAGTAAGAATAGTTTTCCCTACTGAAGAACCTGTACCTTGTAACATTATTTTTTTATGCATAATAAAACCCTCGTTAATTAATTTATTTAAAATACCAAAAAATAGTTAATTATTTTTTTCTAGCTAAAATTATTACACTTTCAGTATAACTAAATCCATATCCAAATCCATAACCACTTGTACCCCTTACAGCTTCTGTTTCATGTAAAATTCTTTTACTACTAGTGATATTTCCAGCATCATATTGGTATCTATAACTTCCAGAAGTAATAGGAGTGATTGATACAATTTCATATCCTTCATTATTAAGTTTTGTGATAGCTCTATTTATATCATCAGTTAAAAGTTCTCCATCAATAAGACAATCTGAATATCCAGTAGTTACCCAAACTTTTTTTTCTTCAAAAATTTCTTTTTGTTTTCCAAAAGCCCCTTTTCAAATCTTCCTGTAGGTTCATGAGATATTCTATATTCACCAATAGGTCTAAACTTAGCTTTAACATAAACAACTTTTTCCATATTTCCTCCTCTATTTAATAGTGAGTTTATACTATAAATATATCATTTTTTATAAAAAAATTAAAGTAAAATAAATTGTTAAATAGAAAAATATTGTGTTATAATTATAAAAAAAATTATGGAGGAAAAATGACAGAAAAAGAAAAATGTAAATTAGGATTATTATATGATGCTAATTATGATAAAGAACTTTTAAAAGAGAGAGAAATTTCAAAAGAGTTATGTTATGAATTTAATATTTTAAGGCCATCAGAAAAAGAAAAAGGGAAAGAGATTATCAAAAAACTTTTTGGAAAAACTCAAGAAGAATTTTCAATTAATCAACCTTTTTATTGTGATTATGGATATAATATAGAAATTGGAGAAAATTTTTATTCTAATCATAATTTAATAATTTTAGATGGAGCAAAGGTTAAAATAGGAAATAATGTTTTTATAGGGCCTAATTGTTGTATAACAACAGCTGGACATCCTATTGATGTAGAAGATAGAAATTTTGGATTAGAATATGCTTATCCTATAACTATTGGAAATAATGTTTGGATAGGAACTAATGTAAGTATTTTACCAGGTGTAAAAATAGGTGAAAACAGTATAATAGGAGCTGGAAGTGTGGTTAATAGAGATATCCCTGAAAATGTTATAGTTGCTGGGAATCCTTGTAAAATAATTAGAAAAATTTCTGAAAAAGATAAAGAAAAATATAAAAGATAAAAAATAATGGGACTTTTTATAATCTAAAAAGTCCCAATTCATTTTATTATATAATTTTTGTCTTTTTTATTTTATTATTTTGTATAGTTAGAAGAATTAAAGTTTTTAATTTCTTCCATAACTTCTTCAGCAGTAGCAAGTGATAAAACTTTTTCAACTAAAGCTTCACATTGAGTTTTATCAAGTGACATTATATTTCTTTTTATTCTTGGTACAGATATAGCTGACATAGAGAAAGCATCTAGTCCCATACCAAATAATATAGCTGTAGCATTTTCATCTCCAGCAAATTCTCCACACATAGAAATACTTATATTTTCACTGTGAGCTCCATCTATAGCACATTTTATAGCTTGAAGTACAGCTGGGTTATAAGAGTTGTAAAGATTTGAAATTTTTTCATTTCCTCTATCAACAGCTAATGTATATTGAGTTAAGTCATTAGTTCCGATAGAGAAGAAGTCACATTCTTTAGCAAAAGAAGAAGCTCTAAAGGCAACAGCTGGAGTTTCAACCATAATTCCAAGTTGAATATTTTCATCAAAAGCTATTCCTTCATTTCTTAATTCTTCCATACATTCTTTTAATAAAGCTCTTGATTTTCTAACTTCTGTTAAAGAAATTATCATAGGAAGCATTATTTTAATGTATCCAAAAGCAGAAGCTCTTAAAAGTGCTCTAAATTGAGTTTTTAAAATTTCAGGTCTGTCAAGACAAACTCTTAAAGCTCTCCATCCTAAGAAAGGATTTTCTTCTTTTGGTAATTCCATATAAGGTAAAGATTTATCTCCACCAATATCCATAGTTCTTATAGTAACAGGTTTTCCTTCTAAAGCTTCAGCAACAGCTTTATAAGCTTCAAATTGTTCATCTTCACTAGGGAAACAATCATTATTCATAAATAAGAATTCTGTTCTATAAAGTCCAATTCCTTGAGCTCCATTTTTTAGAACTCCATCAATATCTTTTGGAGAACCTATATTAGCCCAAGCACCAACTTTTTTACCATCTTTAGAAACAGCATCTTTATCTTTTAGTTGTTTTAAAAGTTCTTTTTCAGCTAAGAATTCTTCTCTTTTTAAAGTATAAGTTTTTATTTCATCTTCAGTAGGATTTAATATAACAACTCCTTCTAAAGCATCAACTATTATAGAATCTCCAGATTTTACTTCAGAATATTTTTCTCCAGTTCCAACAACAGCAGGAATTTCAAGAGACCTAGCCATTATAGATGAATGAGCTGTTTTTCCTCCAATTTCAGTAACAAATGCTAAAACATTATCTAAATCTAATTGAGCAGTATCAGAAGGAGTAAGGTCTTTAGTAATTATTACAGAATCTTTTGGAAGATTAGATAAATCTAAAATTTCAGTTCCTGTAATATTGAAAAGCCATCTTTTTCCAATATCTTTAAGGTCAGCAGCTCTTTCTCTTAAATAAGGGTCTTCTAAACAACCTAACATTTCACAATATCCAGCAAGTCCTTGTTCAAGAGCATTTTCAGCTGTAATTTGTTCATCTTCAATTAATTCAACTACTTCATCAAATAAATCTTCATCTTCTAATAAAGTGATGTGTCCATCAAAGATACTTGCTTTATCTTCTCCTAATTTTTTAGCAGTTTTTTCTCTTATAGCAAGTAATTGTTCTTTAGAAATATTTCTCCCATTAAGTAATCTTTCTTTTTCCAATTCAGTATCTTCAATATTATTTTTATTAATAATGATTTCATTTTCTTTATATAAAAATACTTTTCCTACTGATACCCCAGGTGATGCAGGAATTCCATTAATAATAATACTCATTTATTATACCATCCTTTTAATTTTTTGATAAAAAAAAGGGGATACCTATCCCCTCTTACTTAATTAACTAGTCTTTTAAGTTAGCAAGAAGTTCAGCTAATTTTTCAACAGCTTCTTGTTCATCTTCTCCATCAGCATAAACAGTAACTTGAGTTCCTTTTTTTATTCCTAGAGAAAGAAGTTTTAAAAGAGAAGTTCCTTTTACTTTTTTTCCTTCAGCATTTTCTACTTCAATAGAAGATTTAAAAGTTTTTGCTAAACTAACGAATTCGTTTCCTGGTCTAGTATGAAGTCCAGTTTCATTTGTAATTTCTACAGTTCTAGATAACATTATACCCTCCTAAAATTAATAAAGATTATTATATTATAAATAAGACAAAATTATATAAACAGTATGAATATAATATACTATTTTATAAAAATTGTCAATAAAAAAACATTTCACTTTTTTAAATAATGGTTAAAAGTTCGTAAAAAGTACTAAAAATAAAAAAATTAGTCTTTTTTTACAAAATGTTTTCTTCTTTCGGCATCAGTTAAATATTTTTTTCTAAGTCTTATAAAATTAGGTGTAACCTCAACATATTCATCTTCAGAAATATAATCAAGAGCTTGTTCAAGAGTTAATTTTCTAGGAGGAGCTAATTTAACAGCATCATCACTTCCTGCAGCTCTCATATTTGTAAGTTTTTTAGTTTTACAAGCATTAACAATAAGGTCATTTTCTTTTGCATGTTCTCCAACAACCATACCTTCATAAATATCAACACCTGGTTCTATAAATAATTCTCCTCTTTCTTGGATAGCATTAAGAGCATAAGCTATAGATACACCAGTTTCTGTAGCAATAAGAACTCCTTTTTTTCTACCAGAAATAGGACCTTTAAATGGTTCAAAATCATAGAAAGAATGGTTAAGAATTCCAGAACCTTTAGTATCAGTTAAAAATTCATTTCTATATCCAATTATACCTCTTGATGGTATTTTAAATTCTAAACGAGTGTATCCATCTTGTCCAGGAGTCATACTTACAAGTTCTCCTTTTCTTGAACCTAATTTTTCAATAACAACTCCTGTATAAGCATCTTCTACATCTATTAAAGCCATTTCAATAGGCTCATAAGTTTTTCCATTTATCTCTTTTAATATAACTTTTGGTTTAGAAACTTGAACTTCAAATCCTTCTCTTCTCATATTCTCTAATAAAATAGATAATTGAAGTTCCCCTCTTCCTTTTACAACAAAGGCATCTGGAGAATCAGTAGCTTCTACTTTCATACTAACATTTTTTTGTAATTCTTTTTGAAGTCTATCCCAAATATTTCTTGAAGTAATATATTTTCCGTCTTTTCCAGCAAATGGAGAAGAGTTTACCATAAATGTCATAGAAAGAGTAGGCTCATCTATATCAATTAAAGGTAAAGCTACAGGCTCATTAACATCAGCAACAGTTTCACCAATATCAATATTACTTAATCCAGCTATAGAAACAATTTCTCCACAGAAAGCTTCTTCAACTTCAACTTTATTAAGTCCTTCATAACCATAAATTAAAGAGATTTTATTTTTAACCATTGTTCCATCTCTTTTTATAAGCATAACTTCTTGATTTCTTTTCATTTTTCCGTTGTGGATTTTTCCAACAGCTAATTGTCCAACATAGTTATCATATTCAATATTAGTGATTAAGAATTGAAGAGGTTTATTAACATCTCCACTTGGGTCATCTACTTCACTAAGAATAGTTTCGAATAATGGTATCATATTAGTATCAGTATCTTCTAATTCTTTTTTAGCAAATCCACCTTTTCCAGAAGCATAAAGAACAGGGAATTCTAATTGATGTTCATTAGCATTAAGTTCAATAAATAAATCATAAACCATGTAAAGAACTTCTTCTGGTCTTGCATTTGGTTTATCTATTTTATTTACAACAACTATAGGTCTATGCCCTTGTTCCAATGCTTTTTTAAGAACATATTTTGTTTGAGGCATTGGACCTTCAAAAGCATCAACTAAAAGAATAACAGAATCAACCATTTTCATAATTCTTTGTACTTCTCCACCAAAGTCAGCATGTCCTGGAGTGTCAATAATATTAATTTTATAATCTTTATATTTTACAGAAGCATTTTTAGAGAAAATAGTGATTCCTCTTTCTCTTTCAATATCATTAGAGTCCATAACTCTTTCAGAAACTTTTTCAAGTTCATGAGCTCCAAAAACTCCAGCTTGTTTTAGTAAACAGTCAACAAGAGTAGTTTTACCATGGTCAACATGGGCAATAATTGCAATATTTTTGATTTTCATAAATCTCCATCCTTATATTAATAGTATTTATAACCTTTTAATCTGTTAGAACTTACATAGGCAAGTCCTAAAAATTCATTAGTTCCTTCAAAATAAATTTTATAGAATCCATCATTTGTATTATTTACTACAAGAGTATTTCCATTTAAAAATAAAGTTTTATTTTTTTCAGTAGAAATTATAAGTGAAGGGTATTTAAAATATTCCTCAACAGTCCTAATAAAAGAAAAATCTTTATTTGAATGTAACTCTTCAATTTTTTCTAAAGTAAAACTATTTTTAATATTTTCACTACCTACAGAAATTCTTTCAAGTGATGTCATAGTAGCAAAAGTTTTTAATTCCATTCCAATATCATAAATAAGAGAACGGATATAAGTTCCTTTAGAAACTTTACAGTAAATTTTTGCTTTTTTACCATCAAATTCCAAAAGAGATAAATCATAAATTATTATATCTCTAGCTTCTCTTTCGATAGTTTCACCTTTACGAGCTAAATCATAAAGTTTTTCACCATTTATTTTTATAGCTGAATACATAGGAGGAATTTGTTTTATATTTCCAAGAAATTTTTTTAAACATTCCTCTAATTTTTCAGAAGAAACAGAAAAATTTTCAACTGAATCAATAATTTTTCCTTCAGAATCATATGTATCTGTAGAATAACCTAATTGAAATTCAGCAATATATTCTTTTTCTAATTTTTCTATATCTTGAACTAACTTAGTAGCTTTTCCAACACAGACAACTAAAACTCCAGAAGCTAATGGGTCAAGAGTTCCAGTATGTCCAATTTTTTTTATTTTTAGAATTTTTCTAAGTTTTCTGATAACATCAAAAGAAGTAATACCAGAAGGTTTATTTATATTAATAATTCCGTCCAATAAATCAACTCCATTTTAAATTTTACATAATATTATATCATAAAAATTAAAATAAGAAAAACAAAAAATAGAGAGATTTTTCCCTCTATTTTTTATTGTATTGTTTAAGTTCAAAAATTTTATTTTTCACTCTCTGGATAAAGTATAACTTCTACATAATTATCATTTTTTATAAAATCTTTTACAAAATTTTTAAGATTTTTTTCAGTAATTAACTTATTGTATTCCTCTGGAGTTAAAACTTTAAAATTATCTTTTTCTAAACTTTTATTTGATAGATAATTTAACCAATAACTATTAGTCTTAATATTATTTTCATAAGATAGTTTATAATTTTTTTGAATACTTTTTAAAGCTTCTAAATTTATATTACCATCTAATAATTTTTTTAATTCCTCTTGAACTTTATTAATAACTATATCTTTTTTCTTAGGGTCAGTTGAAAAAGATATATTAAGAACTCCTTTTTCATATTTTGAGAAATCATCATTAACAGAAATTCCATAAACTCCTGAGATTTTTTCTCTAACTTCCTCAATAAAGTTAATTCTTAAAATTTTTGCTATAGAAGAAATATAATAAGAATTTTCTAAAGAATATTGGCTATATATAGGATAAGAAAGATTAACTCTTATTTTTTTATCAATTCCTTTATTAACTTTTCCTTTAATAATTCCTTCAGGATAAATAATATTTAAATCTTTCCAAGTATCAATATTATTTTCAGTAGGTAAAGAAGCAAAATATTTTTCTAAAATCTCTATACTTTCTTTTTCAGGAATAGAACCTACAATAATTCCAGAATAACCATTAAAATTTGTAAATTTTTTCTTAAATATATTCAACATATCATCATTATAAAAATATTTAAAATCATTTTTAGAAAGATTTAATTTTCTAGGATGATTATTATATAGTAGTTCAACAATTTTATCAGAGAAAAGTTCTTTTGGTAAATTTTCTCTATTATTTAAAATAGTATTTATTCCACTCATTTTATGAGCATATAATTCAGGAGATAATCTTGGATTTCTTACAAGATATGAGAAATATTTTAAAGCTTCGTCTAAAGATTTTCTATTAGAGTTTATTATAATTCCCTCTGTATATGTATTTATATATGGAGAAATAGAGAAATTTTTTCCTTTAAAATATTTATCAAGATTTTCAAAAGTAATATTTTCTACTCCAGAATTAAAAATAAAATCTCCAGAAAAAATAGAATTTATTGCATCTGAATCATCTAAATTTGAACTTCCTCCCTCTTTAAAAAGTTTTATAGTTATATCATCTTTTTTAAAGTCAGTATATTTATAAAGAAAACTTAATCCATTTGATAATTTAATTTCTTTATAATCTGTATATGTATTAATAGCTTCTACTTTTCCTTTTTCTAAATTAGGCTCTTTAAGAGATAATATTTCATTATTAATTTGTTTTTTCTCTATTTTTTTATTTTTACTTTCTAAAATAATATTTTTGAAAGATTCTTTTGTTATATTTATCTCATCTTTTTCAGGAATAAATAAAACGAATCTAGTATTATCTTCATAAATTTCTCTAGCTTTTTCTTTTATGTCATTAATTGTGATTTTTTTCAAATAAGTTTCAAATAATTTTAAAGTATCTTCTGAATCTAAAAATATATCATCAGTAATAAATACATCTGTTAAATAACCTATTAACTCTCTATTAAGAATAGAAGCTTTATTATTGTTTCTATCTCTTAAATTATTTAGTATATTTTCTTTTTCTAAATTTAATTCTTCTTCAGTTACTCCAAATTCACTTATATATTTTAAAGTATTTATTGTAGAATCTATTCCCTCTTTTATTTTTTTCTCTTCAAAAGATGAAGAAATAACTAAAAGATTGTCTTTTATATAACTATCCTCACTTATACTTCCAGAAATGATAGGATGTTCAGTAGAATTACTTTCATCTTTTAATTTACTATTTAAAAGATTTTTAAATAATTCTAATGTAACTTCATCTTTTATATTTTTTTCTGTGTATTCATTTTTATTATCAGTTCTAAAACTCATTATAAATTGAGGAATAATAATTTCTTTATCCTTAAATATAAAATAGTCAGTTGGTAATTCTTCTAACTTATAAGTTTCAGGTTTAGTAAAAGTTAAACTATCATTAAAATTAAAATATTTTTTTATAACAGAATCAGCATAAGCTTCATCTATATCTCCAACTAATATAATTCCCATATTTTCAGGTCTATACCATTTATCATAGTAATCTTTCATAATAGAATGGTTAGCCCCTCTTATAATGTCCATTTCTCCAATAGGAAATCTATCTTTATAATGAGATTTATCAAAGAAAACCTCTTTCCAAAGAGATGTTATTCTTTCAGGAAGTCCTTGAGAGAGTCTCCATTCTTCTACTATAATTTCTTTTTCATTATCTATGTCTTCTTGTTTTAAAGAAGCATCAAAGACCATTTCTTTTAATATCTCTACACCTTTTTCAAATTTTTCTTTATCATCAGTAGGAAGATGAAGTTTATAGACAGTTTCATAAAAAGATGTATGAGCATTTAAATCTCCACCAAAATTAAGTCCAATAGACTCAAAATATTTTACAATATTATTTTTCTCATAATTTTTAGTACCATTAAAAGCCATATGCTCAATAAAATGTGCTATTCCCTTTTGATTTTCATTTTCTTGAAGAGAACCAGCTTTTACTACTACATTTAAAGATACTCTATTTTCTGGTTTACTATTTTTATAAAAATAATAAGTCATACCATTATCAAGTTTTTTTATTATTAATCCTTTAGAGTGATTAACTAAATTTTCTGCAAAACTTAAAATAGAGATTATAAAAAATAACATAAAAATAAATAAATTTTTTTTCTTCATAAATTAAATACCTCATTTGTCGATATAGTTTTATATAGTTTTATTTAATTTTTGTTTTAATTGTAACATTTTAATATTTAAAAAACAACAGAAAAAAATATAAAAATTTTACAAAATAAAAATAAAATGATATAATTTTATTAGGAAAATATTTTTTATTGAAAAAATTTTCCACTGGGGAAAAATATTTTTTCGCCAAGAAAATGGAAATTTTAACTTCTAAAAATAATTATTAAGTATACAACCTATTAATCTATAAATAAAAATCACTCTTTTTAATCTAAGGTGTAATTATAACCCCTGATTTATGAGTGATTTTTTATATTTTATTTTATAATCCTTTATTTTTATTGATGTTAAGTTATTATAAATATCTATTTTTGGTATATAATTAGATAGTTTTTATATAACAAAAACTCGAGATTTCTCTCGAGTCCTTGTATTATTTAAAACTAGAATTTATAACCTATTCCCATTCCTACTGTCCATTCATCTTTTGAGTTTTCATGTTCAAACGAATAGTTTCCTCTTACATCAAATGATAGTCCTTTTTCTGTTGATACTTCATATTTTCCATTTAATGAGAATGTATCTGCTTTTTCTCCTACTAACATATCAAAGTTACTTCCACCTACAAATCTTCCTGTTAAGTATTCTTCTTTATCTCCACTAAAGAAAGTATTATAACTTACTCCTAATGTTAATTC
>NZ_JHXW01000013.1 GCF_000622245.1 Fusobacterium perfoetens ATCC 29250
CATCTAAGCGGGAAACTGACTTTAAGATAAGTACTCTATAGACAACTTCGAGACTAGGAGTTAGATAGGTTGGGAGTGTAAGTGAAGTAATTCATTAAGCGGACCAATACTAATAAGTCGGAATCTTAATCAAGAGAAATTACTATGTAGTATTGAGTGTTTAAAAACTCAAAATATAAGTTGGCAAGAAAAGCTACGAGGGTACACCTAGTAACATACCGAACCTAGCAGTTAAGCTCGTAAACGCTGAAAGTACTTGGGGGCAGCCCTCTGGGAGGATAGGAACTTGCCAACTTTTTTTATTTTTTGAAAAAATATATAAAAATATATATTTGAAATGAGATATTAAATTAAAAGATATTATATGCAATTATAATCATAAAAAGTTTAAAAAATTTAGATAAAATTACAGAAAAAAGAATAGATTACAATATTTTTTTTTAAAATATTAAGAAATATAGAAAAAATATATGAATTAAAGATAAAAAAATATTTTTATGACTGATATAATTCTTTATAAAATAAAGGAGTAAAAAATTAAAATAAATATTTTATATATCATTTTTATAAAATGAACTAGATAAATAAAAAAGATAAAAAAACACTTGAAAAAACTATATAAAGGTAGTAAAATAAATAAAATATTTTAATAGATGATGGAAATATTTGAAAATGGATAAAGTTAATAAAAAAAGAGGATTTTTCTTATTTGAATTTTTAATTATTTTAAGTATAATATTATTAATATTTTCTTTTGGATATATAAGAATTTTGAAAGTTAAAGAGGAAAAAGATTTAGAAAAAGCTGTATTAGTTATTTCAAAAACTTTAGAAGAATATTCTACTAATAGTTTATTAACAACTATAAAATACAAAATAAGACTAGAATATAATAATAATAAAATAGAAATACAAAAAAAATCTGAAAATAAAATGTTAGAAGAAATTATCCAATTACCAAATAAATTAAAATATAGAATTCCCTATACAATAAATAGTAATTTAAAACTATTGGATAGTATGGAAGTAGAAACCACAATAAATGGAAATCTTTCTGATTCCTTTACAACTTATATTTTAGATTATAGTGGAAATATAAAATACAGAGTCGCTGTTTATAGTTTTCAAGAAAATAAATTAGTAAAAATAAATATTTATAAAAAAATATCTGGGAAAAAAATTTCGGAAGATAAATTATTGGATTATCATCAAAGGCTATTTGAAGAAGAGGAGCTAGGAAATGATTGGAGAAAGTGGTAATAAAAAAGAAAAAATTAAATTTGTGAATGCTGCTTTTTCTTCTAATGAAAATTCTAGAATAGAAATTTTTATGAATAATATTTTTATTGATGGAATAAATTTAAATGCTAGTGATATTCATATAGAAACTTATAAGGATTATTTCAGAATAAGATATAGGATAGATGGAATATTGATTGAAAAAGGGCGATATAAAATTCAAGATGTTGCTCCTTTGATTTCAAGAATAAAAATTTTATGTAATTTAGATATTACAGAAAAAAGAATACCACAAGATGGGAGAGTAGATGGTCTATATAAAGGGAGAGAATTAGATTTTAGAGTATCTATTGTCCCAACTTATTTTGGTGAAAAAGTAGTTATAAGAATTTTGTATAAAGAAACTGCCAAAAAAACTTTGGAAGAATTGGGATTTAAAAAAGAATATTATTCAAAATTGTTTGAGATAATAAAAAGAAAATCAGGAATGTTAATTATTTCAGGACCTATGGGAAGCGGAAAAACTACTTCAATGTATGCAATATTAAATGAAATAAATGAAGTAGAGAAAAATATAACAACTATTGAAGATCCTATTGAATATACTTTAGAGGGAATAAATCAAATTCAGTGTAAAAATGATATTGGATTAGATTTTTCAACTGTTTTAAAATCAATATTAAGACAAGATTCTGACGTAATTATGATAGGTGAAATAAGAGATAGGGAAACAGCAGAAATTGCCATAAAAGCTTCTTTAACAGGACATTTGATTATTTCAACTTTACATACAAAAAATTCTGTAAGTGCAATAAAAAGATTGATGAGTTTGGGAATAGATTCATATATGATATCAGCTGGTCTTAAAGGAATACAAAATCAAAGACTTGTTAGAAAATTATGTCCTTATTGTAAAACAGAAGATAATAATTTAGAAGAAAAATTAAAAATTTTAGGTATAGAAAATAATAAAATTTTTAATAATAAGATTTATACTGCAAAAGGTTGTGAACATTGTAATTATACTGGGTATAAAGGAAGAATTTTAGTTGGAGAATTTTTATACATAAATGATGAGATAGAAAATCTAATCACATCTGATTTTAGTACTTTAGAATTAGAGAATAGATTGAAAGAATTAGGGATAAAAACTATAGTAGAAAATGGTTTAGAATTTGTTAAACAAGGTTTAACTTCATTAGATGAGTTAATAAGAGAGTGTTAATTATGAAAATATTTTTTTATTTAGTATGTGATAAGATAGGAAATAAAAAAATAGGTTTTTTAAAGGGGCAATCTAAAAATGAAGTTGAAAATTTTTTGAGAAAAAAAGGTTATTTAATTATAAAAATAAAAAAGATAATTTTTATTCAAAGTGAAATCTCAAAAGTAGAATTAAAAGATTTTTTTATGAAATTAAAATTGTTTGTAAAAAATGGATATCAATTTTATAAAATTATTGAGATTTTTCAGGGGAATGAAAAATTAGATTTTTATATAGAAAGAATGAAAAAATCTATTAATGAAGGAAGAGATTTACATAGCATTTTTGAAGAAAGTGGTTTGCCTTTAAAAGAAGTTGATATATTTATACTAAGAGCAGGAGAAGAAACAGGAAAATTATATAATTCTTTTGAAGGAATAGAGGAAAGAATTTCTCAAGAGATTGAAAAACAAAAGAGGATAAAAAAGATTTTGTTTTATCCAATTTTAGTGTTATCAATAGTTATAGTATTATTAATATTTTTAGGAAAATTTATATTACCTGATTTTGTAAATATTATAGGAAAAGATAGAATTCCAATTTTTACAAGGGTAATAATTTTTTTAGCAAATAATATTATATATGTTTTTTTATTTTTGATTATCTTTTTTATAGGGATAAAAAAATTATATAAGAATAAAAAAGAGAGAATAATAAAATTTTTCTTGAAAAATAAAATATTATCAAAAATAATTGTAGGAAATTTTATATTATATTTTTCAAAAATTTTAGTTATACTTTTGGAATCTGGAATAAGTTTAAGTGATGCTATATCTATAATAATAGATTCTATAAGTAATGATTTTTTTAGAAAAAAATTATTAATAGCTAAAAATCATCTTATAAAAGGAAAAGATATATTTTATTCTTTGAAGTCTATGGATATATTTGATAAGGTAGAATTAGAATTTATAAAAACAGGAGAACAAAGTGGAGAATTGTCCTCTATGTTTCAACTGATATACGAAAGAAAAAAAGAAGTTTTAGATGAAAAAATAGATAGATTTATAAAATTATTGGAACCAACCTTGATTTTAGTTATTGGGATTATTGTAGGAGGAATATTTTTAGGAATATATGGTCCTATATTAGAAATGATGAACAATATATAACAATATAATAAAGGGGGAAGTGTTATGAGCAATAAAGAAAAAGGTTTTTCTTTAATTGAAGTTTTAGTAGTGTTGGGGATAATAGGATTATTTGCTAGTTTTTTAACACCGAAAGTATCAAATTATTTGGCTCTAGGAAAAGATACAAAGGCTATTACTACTTTACAAAATTTAAGAACTGCTTCTGAAATGTATTATTTTACAACTGGAGAAACTTTAGGAAAGGATAAATTAGATGGTAATTTATCAAGTACAGAATTAGAAAAATTAAAAGATTATATTTCAGGTGGATATAAGGAACTTTTAAATAGTAGTGAGGGAGAGGGAAAAGAGATAGTTTGTGAAATAGGTGGAAGTAGAAATGAAAAAATAGATGCTCCAGGAGAAGTAGACTCTGTTATAACTTATGGAGGTAAGGTCAAATTTACTTTTAAAGCTCCTGAAGGAGAAAAATCTGATGGAATAAAATTATGGATATTACCAGAAAATGGGGTAGGAGCTTACACAATAAAAGGAGAAAAATGGACAGAGTTATAATAGAAATATTATTTTTTATAGTATTATTTCTAATAGCTTTTATAGATTTAAAGAAAAAAATAATTCCAGATTCTTTGACAGGATTATTATTCTTATTCGGAGTTTTTAGAATTTTTTTATTTAAGGAAAGTTTTGAAAATAAAATAATAGGAATGAGTCTATTTCCTATATTCTTTTTAATTTTATATGGATATGGAGAAAGTCTATTCAAAAAAGAGGTAGTAGGTTTTGGGGATATAAAATTATTGTGGACAATAGGATTTTTTATAGGTTATAGAGGAATATATGAATTATTGATATTTTATAATATAATTTTTTTAATAGCACCATTATATGGATTTTTATATTATAAGTTTAAAAAGAAAAAAGAAGTTCCATTTGCTCCAATATTGGCAATAGGAACTTTTATTTTTTATATTTTTTAAAGGAATTTTTTATGAAAAGAAAAGGTTTTTTATTGATAGATTTGATTGTATCTATTTTTTTATTTGTTAATGTAATTTTGGGATTACTTTTATTGTTGAATAAAAATAATGATAAAACAAGAAGATTATTGGTAGAAACTGATGAAAAAAGATTGATTTTTAATATAGAAAATATTATTGAAAGAGATTTAAAAAAAGATTTTTCAATAACTAAATATCAATTAATTCAAAAAGATGAAATATTTTATTTAGAAAATCTATCAAAAAATAATGTTACAAAAATTGGAAGATATAAATATTTAAAGTTAGAGGATATAAAAAATATAAAAACTTTAAAAAAAGAAGTTTTATTAGAAAACCAAGTTATAGGAGAAGTATATATTGCTTATTTGGAATTAGAAAATAAAAAAATCGAAAAAATAATAGAGGGAGTTTATGAAAAATAAAGGTTACTTTATTTTAGAAGGGATTGTTGTATTAGGAATTTTTACAACAATACTTACAGTTAGTTTTTCTATTTTTTCAAACTCAATGAAGATAAAAAATAATCTTTTAAATATATCAAATATAGAGATAAATTATAGAAGAAATATTGATTATATGTTAAAAGAGATAAAAAATGGAAAAGAATTAAATTTGGATATGGATAGATTGAAATTTAGAAAAAATATTATTGAAAATAATATTTCTAAAGAGATAGAAATAACTTATTATTTTTCGGGAACTTCTCTATTAAGAAAAGCAAGTAATTCTGAAAAGTATGAAAGTTTTTTAGAAAATATAAAGGGGGAATTTTCTTTTAAAGAAAATCTTTTGAATCTACTATTAAAATTTAAAGATAGAGAGGAAGAATATGTGGTGTATATCCAATAAAAAAAGAGGAAGCCTTTTGATTTTAGTTATATCTCTTTTATCTGTTATTAGTTGGAGTATATTTACAGTTAGTTTTATAATTCAAAAAGAATTTAAAAAGAAAAGTTTAGAAAAACAATTTGAAAAAAGAGTGGAAAAAGAAAAGATTTCTAAAATTTTTATTAAACTTTATACAAATTATATAGGAGAGGAGATAGGTAAAAATTCTGATTTAGAAGATAGGATAGACTATCTCTTATTTTTTAATGGAAAAAATATTGTAGAAAATAATTTTGGAGATAAGGAAGTAATATCAGATAGTGGATACTATATAGAGAAAATTTATTTAAAGAAATCTTATGAAGATGATAATTTATACAAAGAGATTTATTCTAAAGATAGAGGGCAAAAAAATAATTATAGAGGAATAATAAATAATTTTTCTTATATAAATAACTATAATCAAATTAAAGTAAATTTAAAAAAAATAGAAAGTATAGTGGAAATTAATAATAAAATTTATAAAACCGATATTTTGGGAATAGTAGAAATAAAATATTTTTTTAAAGGAAGCAATTATCCTTGGGAAAAGTTTGAGAAAATTAGAGGAGATATAGATGTATACTTTTATGAAAAGTAAAAGATTAATAGTAGAAATAGGAGAAAATCAAATAAAAATCTTATTAAATGATGAAGAAGTTGAAAAAATTAATAGAACTTTTAGTTATTTGGATGAAGATTTAAAAAAAATAAAGAAAATATTCCTTAGGAAAAAAGTAAATTTTATTTTTAAAGATGATTTCTTTATAAAAAAAGAATTATTGGATAAAGAAAAATTAGAATATATTGATGTAAAAAGATATATAAAAAATGAACTTTTAGAGAATTTGGAAAAGGAAAAAGATTTTTATTCTGTGAATTATTTTTACAATGAAAATGAAGAGTGTGAAATTTTTATATATGAAGAGGGAATTATATCAAATTTCATAGAATTTTTGTTGAAAGAAAATATAAATGTTGAGGAGATATATTTTTCTGAAAAGTATATTTTAACTGATTATAAAGAAGTTCTAAAAAATAATAAAAAAGATAATATATTTTGGATAATTTTAATAATAGGGCTTGTATTAGGGATTAGTTATGGGGGAAATCTTTATTGTAAAAAAGTTTTGGAGACACAATTAGAAGAAATAAAAAATAATTTTTATAGTAAAGAAAAAATTTTGAATGATAAAAAAACAGAGTTAGAAAGTATAAAAACTGAAATAGAATTTTTAAAAAAAGAAATCAGTAAAAATAATATAAAAAATAAAAAATTTTTAAATGAAATTATGTGGATAATAAATATTGCTCCAAATTCCTTAGGATTTAATAAGGTTTATTGGGAAAAAGGAAATATAATAATAAATGGGGCTGGAGATAGATTAGAAGATATATTGTATTTTATTAAGTTGTTAGAAAATGATGAGCGAATAGAAAAATTGAATTATGATTATATAATTAAAAAGGAAAATATTTATGATTTTATATTGGAGTTGAAAGTTTTTTATGAATGATTTAGATTTAAAAAATAAAATAATTTTATTAATTGTTATTTTAGGAGGGGTAATTTCTTTTTTTATAACTCCATTAGAGAAAAATCTATCTTTGAAAAAGGAGATTAAAAATTACTCATACAAATTGAAGAATAGCGATAAAAAAATATCCATAGTTAAAAATAAACTTTTGGAAGTAGAAAAAGAACTTGGAAATCTTCAAATTGAAGAAAAGAGTATGGAAGAAAAAGTTTATAAATTTAATAGTACCTCTCAAGGAAATCTCTATATAAATAATTTAATTGAAAAAAATAATTTGGAAGTTTTAGAAATCGGAAGAATAGAAAGAATGGAAAAAAGTATTTTTATACCATATAAAATTATTGGTAGAGAGGAAAATATAATAAAGTTTATAGAGAAAGTAGAAAATGAAAATAAAATTTTTCTTTTAAATAGTAGTTTTGAACTTTTAAAAGAGAATGAATTATTAAAAATTAGTTTTAGAGGGAATTATTTTGTAGAGAAAAATGAAAAAATAATCAATGAGGGGGAGAGAAAAAATTTAAGTGGTAAAAAATTTTGGGTAGAAAAAGTAGAATTTATAAATGATAATGTGGGGATAATAGAATTGTTAGATAAAAAAATTTATATAAATAGAGAGAAAATAATAGAAATTTATGGGAATAACTATATATTTAGAATAGAAAATAAAAAATTAACTATTGGGGAGAAAATATTATGAAAAAAATAATTATTGGGATTGTATTCCTAGTCTTTTCTGTATTTTTATTTGGAAAAGATGAAAATATAAAAAAATTGGGAACTGTTTATTATTCTAATGAGATAAATGTTAAAGATATAAGTTTAGAAAACTTTTTGTTATTTTTATCTGAAGAAAGTGGAGTAACTGTTATATCATCTCAAAAAATAAAAAATGATAAAATATCTTTATATATTAATGAGAATAAAAATTTTTTTGAGATTTTAGATATTTTATGCAATTCACAAGAATATATGATAAAGGATAGAGGAAATTATATTTATATATGTTCTAGGTTTGAGAATAAAGAAAATAAAGGAATTTTAGTAGGGAGAGTTTTATCTGATGATTTTGGCGAAAATTTAGAAAAGGTAAAAATTACTCTTTTAGATGGATATTCAAAACCAAATTATACTTCTAGTGATGGAGTATATAAAATAGATGATATCTCTTATGGAGTCTATTTTTTGAGGGTGGAAAAAGAGGGGTATGATACAGTTGGAGAAATAATCACTATAGATAAATCTTATAATATTTTAAATATTAATTTAAAAAAGAAATATCAAGTGATAAACAAACAAGAAATTTCTAAAAAACAATTTGTGGTTAAAAAAGTTAAAATTGGGGATTTAGAAAATTTAAAAGTAGAAGAATTTATTTCAGATGAATTAAGAAATAGTGTGAAATTTACAAGAGATAATAAGAAAAATATTTTATATATAAGTGGAAGTGAAGAAAAGGTTGATATAGTAAAAGAAAATATAGAAAAAATTTGTCATTCAAATAAAGGGATAAGAATATCAGCTCAAATTTTAGATATAACAGATAATTTATTTGAAGAACTTGGTTTTTCTTGGATATATGGAAATAATGAAGAGGGATATAAAGATAATCAACTTGTAGGAAGTTCTTTAAATAATAGTTATATAGGTGGAATTGGTAGTATTTTTACTACCACTTTCAATTATATAAAAACTTTTAAAAATAACGAAGATTATTTAAATTTTGGAATAAATTTATTAAAATCAACACAAGATTTAAAGATAAGTTCTACTCCTGTAATAGTTACAAGTAATGGGGAAGAAGCTAGTTTAAAGGTAATATTAGAACAAATTGTTGGTCAAGAAAGAGTTGAAAATACAGATAATAATCAAAATACATATATTCCTATTTTTAGGGAAGCTGGAGTAATTCTTAAAGTTTTACCAGAAATTTTAGATGATGAATATATCTCTTTAAAAGTTAGTATAGAAAGTAGTGATTTTAAAATTTTAAATGAAAATACTTCTTCTGAAACTGATGGAGAAAATAATTATGGAGGAAAAGTTTCGAGAAATATTGAATCAACTTTGAGAATAAAAAATGGAGAGACAGTATTTTTAAGCGGTTTAAAGAAAGGGATTGTTCAAAAAAATCAGAGTAAAGTACCTTTTATTGGAGATATTCCTGTGATTGGTTTCTTTTTTAGCAATAATAAAGATATAAAACAAGTGACAGATTTATATATAAGGCTTAGAGTAGATGTAATAGAAAATAAAGGATTTCAAGGAATTGATATGAAAAATTTTGAAAAAATTAACTAAAAAGATTGATATTATTCAAGTTTGTTAGTAAAATATTAGTATGTGATACAGATTATCAGGTATATCCATGGAGGAAAAATGAAAAAAGAAAGATTAATAGAGATAATTTCAAATTTTAGAAAAGTAAAATTAGCTGTTATAGGAGATATAATGTTAGATGATTATCTAATAGGGAGTGTAGATAGAATTTCTCCTGAAGCTCCAGTACCAGTAGTTTTAATAAAAAAAGAAAAATTTGTTTTAGGAGGAGCTGGAAATGTTATAAATAATCTAGCTACTTTAGGAGCAAAAAGTTACTGTTATGGAGTAGTTGGTGATGATATAGATGGAGATCGTTTAATGAAATCTATGAAAAATTTAGGTGTAGATGTAAGTGGAATAATAAGAAGTGAAGAAAGACCAACTATTGTAAAAAGGAGAGTTTTAGGTGGTAGTCAACAACTATTAAGACTTGATTGGGAAGACCCAACAGACATAAATGTTATATTAGAGGAGGCTATATTAGAGAGATTTTCTCAAGCTCTTGACAATATAGATGGAATAATATTATCTGACTATGATAAAGGTGTTTTAACTCCAAAAGTGTCTAAAGAAATAATAAAAATGGCTAGAAAAAACGGAAAAATAGTAGTAGTAGATCCAAAACCATCTAATGTAGAAAATTATATAGGAGCTTCTTCAATGACACCAAATAGAAAAGAAGCTGAACTTTGCTTAGGAAAACCTAAAAAGAAAACAATAGATGAAATAGGAACAGAGATAAGAGAAAAAATAAAATTAGAAAATCTACTTATGACTAGAAGTGAAGAAGGAGTAAGCCTTTATGAAGAGAATAAAATAACAAATATTCCTACATTTGCTAAAGAAGTTTATGATGTAACAGGAGCTGGGGATACAGTTATATCAGTATATACATTAGCTAAGGTAGCTGGAGCTACTTGGGAAGAAGCTGCTAAGATAGCTAATACAGCAGCTGGAGTTGTTGTTGGAAAGATAGGAACTTCTACAGTAACTGTTGAAGAAATTATAAATTTTTATGATGAAATTTATAAGGAGTGGAATTAAAATTGTATAGAATAGGAAATGGTTATGATGTTCATAAATTAGTAGAGGGAAGAAAATTAATTTTAGGTGGAGTAGAAATCCCTTATGAAAAGGGGTTATTGGGACATTCAGATGCTGATGTTTTAGTTCATAGTATAATGGATGGAATATTAGGAGCTTTAGCTTTAGGAGATATTGGACAACATTTTCCAGATAATGATAATAAATATTATAATATTGATAGCATGATTTTGTTAAAAAAAGTTAAAGAGTTAATGAATGAAAAAGGATATCAGATAGAAAATTTAGATTCAATTATTGTTGCTCAAAAACCAAAATTAAAAGATTATATTTTAGAAATGAGAAAAAAGGTATCAGAAGTTTTAGAAACTGATATAGAAAATATTAGTATAAAGGCAACAACAGAAGAAAAACTTGGATTTACAGGAAATGGAGATGGAATGAAATCATATTCTGTTGTGTTATTAAAAAAATATTAAGGAGGAAATTATTGTGCCATTTGTAAAAATTAGTGGAATTTCAAAAGAAAAAGTAATTGAAATAAGTGAAGATTTAAAGAATATAATTGTAAAAGAAACTGAAACTCCAAAAGAAAGAATAAGAATATTTTATGATAATGTTGTTGAAATTTTTAACCAAAAAGAAATAAATAATAGGATAATAATAGATATTCAATGGTTACCACGTCCAAAAGAGATGAGAGAAAAAGTATCACAAGCTTATTTTTCTTATTTTGAGAATCTTGGGTATAAGAATATTAAAATTTATTTTGAAGATATAAATAGAGAATATTATTTTGTAAAAAATTAACCTTAAAATAAAATAAATAACTTTTCTTTAAAAAATACCGTCTTTATTAACAAATAAATGAAGATGGTATTTTTTATTGTTAAGTGATGAAAAAAATGATAAAAAAAAGAGCTAAAAAAATATTAAAATGTTATTTTAATATTATTGATATAAAAAATGTATTAAAAAAATATAAAAAATATATTTTTAAAGTTGATAAAATTGGTCTATAATACTAAATATCAAATAAAAAGATGTCCCAATAAATACAAAATAATAAAGTAAAAAAGCAATTTTAAAACAAAGTATCAAAAATTAACCGAAAATAATTTAAATTAAAGGGGGATATATAATGGAATTTGTAACATATGAACAAGAAGGATTTGTTGGAATAGTAACTATTAATCGTCCAAAGGCTTTAAATGCTTTAAACAGTAAAGTGTTAGAAGAAATTGATGAAGTTTTTTCTAATGTAAATTTAGAAGAAACAAGAGCCTTAATACTTACAGGAGCAGGAGAAAAATCTTTTGTTGCTGGAGCTGATATAGGAGAAATGAGTACTCTTACAAAAGAACAAGGTGAGGCTTTTGGTAAAAAAGGGAACGATGTATTTAGAAAAATAGAGACATTCCCAATTCCTGTAATTGCAGCAGTTAATGGATTTGCTCTTGGTGGAGGATGCGAAATTTCAATGAGCTGTGATATAAGAATTTGTTCAGAAAATGCTGTATTTGGACAACCAGAGGTTGGATTAGGAATCACTCCAGGATTTGGAGGAACTCAAAGACTTGCTCGTATAGTTGGAGTTGGAAAAGCAAAAGAAATGATATATGCAGCTACAAATATAAAAGCTGATGAAGCTTATAGAATAGGACTTGTAAATGCAGTATATCCTCAAACAGAATTGATGGAGATGGCTAAAAAATTAGCAAATAAAATATCAAAAAATGCTCCTATTGCTGTTAGAGCTTGTAAAAAAGCGATAAATGAAGGTTTAGATGTTGATATGGATAAAGCTATTGTAATAGAGGAAAAAGCTTTTGGAAGTTGTTTTGAAAGTGAAGATCAAAGAGAAGGAATGAATGCTTTCTTGGAAAAAAGAAAAGTAGAAGGATTTAAAAATAGATAAATTATATTTAGGACTTAATTAAATTAAGATAGATGAGGAGGATTTAAAATGAAAATAGGAGTTATTGGAGCAGGAACAATGGGGTCTGGAATTGCTCAAACATTTGCACAAACAGAAGGATTTGAAGTAATGTTATGTGATATAAATCAAGAATTTGCAGCAAATGGTAAAAAGAAAATAGCTAAAGGATTTGAAAAAAGAATTGCTAAAGGAAAAATGGAACAATCAGTAGCTGATTCAATATTAGCTAAAATAACAACAGGAACAAAAGAGATTTGTGCTGATTGTGATTTAGTAATAGAAGCTGCTATAGAAAATATGGAAATCAAAAAACAAACTTTTAAAGAATTAGATGAGATTTGCAAACCAGAAACAATTTTCGCTACAAATACATCTTCTTTATCAATAACTGAAATAGGAGCTGGACTTTCAAGAGCAGTAATAGGAATGCACTTTTTTAATCCAGTACCAGTAATGAAATTAGTAGAAGTAATAGCTGGGCTTAATACACCAGTAGAAATTGTAGAAAAAATAAAAGAAATTTCTGAAACAATAGGAAAAGTTCCAGTACAAGTAGAGGAAGCTCCAGGATTTGTTGTTAATAGAATATTAATACCAATGATAAATGAAGCAATAGGAATTTATGCTGATGGAGTAGCTTCAGTAGAGGGAATAGATGCTGCAATGAAATTAGGAGCAAATCATCCAATGGGACCATTAGCTTTAGGAGATTTAATAGGTCTAGATGTATGTTTAGCAATAATGGAAGTTTTATATAATGAAATGGGAGATACAAAATATAGACCTCATCCATTATTAAGAAAAATGGTTCGTGGAAAACAATTAGGAATGAAAACAGGAAAAGGATTCTACGACTATACTAAATAATAGTTGCTACAGAGATTAACTTTCTTTAAGCTCGAAAATTTTTCGAGCTTATTTTATAAAAAATATTAAATATTAAATATTAAATATTAAATATTAAATATAAAAAAATGAAAAAATAATATATAAAATATATTTTAAAAAAAATAAAATATGAATTATAATAAAATATATAAAAAATGATGGTTTTTATATCAAAAGGTTTAAAATAAAACATAAATTATAAAAAGAAATTTGATAAAAAACCTAAATAATAAAAATCAGGAGGAAAACATGTCAAAAGTATATTTAGTAAAAGCAAAAAGAACTCCAATAGGAAGTTTTCTAGGAAGTTTAAAAGATGTTAAACCTGGAGATTTAGGAGCATTAGTTGTAAAAAATATAATTGAAGAAACAGGAATTAACCCAGCAGACTTAGATGAAGTTGTAATGGGAAATGTACTTCATGCAGGACATAAACAAGGAATAGGAAGACAAGTAGCTATAAAAGCTGGAATTCCACAAGAAGTACCAGGATACTCAGTAAATATGATTTGTGGTTCTGGATTAAAATCAGTTTATTTAGCTTATTGTGGAATAAAATCTGGACAAGCTAATATGATAATAGCTGGAGGAGTAGAATCTATGTCTCAAGCAGGATTTGTTTTACCAGCTTCTGTTAGATCTGGAGTAAAAATGGGAGACCTTAAATTAGTAGACCACATGATATCTGATGGATTAACAGATGCTTTCCATGAATATCATATGGGAATTACAGCTGAAAATATTGCTGAAAAATATGGAATCACAAGAGAAGAACAAGATGAATTTGCAATAAATTCTCAAAGAAAAGCAATAGCAGCTGTTGATTCTGGAAGATTTGCTGATGAAATAGTTCCAGTACCAGTAAAAATCAAAAAACAAGAAGTTTTATTTGATAAGGATGAGCATCCAAATAGAAAATCAACACCAGAAGTTTTAGCAAAATTAAAAACAGCTTTCAAAAAAGATGGAACAGTAACAGCAGGAAACGCTTCTGGATTAAACGATGGAGCTTCAGCAGTTTTATTAGCATCAGAAGAAGCTGTAGCAAAATATAATTTAAAACCAATGGCAGAAGTTTATGCTGTAGGACAAGGTGGAGTAGACCCAGCATATATGGGATTAGGACCAGTTCCAGGAATTAGAGATGTGTTGAAAAAAGCAGGATTAAAAATAACAGATATAGATTTGTTTGAGTTAAATGAAGCTTTTGCAGCTCAATCTTTAGGAGTTTTAAGAGAAGTATGTGAAGAACATGGAGTAACAAAAGAATGGATGTTAGAAAGAACAAATGTAAACGGAGGAGCAATAGCATTAGGACATCCAATCGGAGCTTCTGGAAACAGAATTCTTACAACATTAGTTTATGAAATGGAAAAAAGAGATTTAACTTATGGACTAGCAACACTATGTATTGGTGGAGGAATGTCTGTAGCTGTAATATTAAAAAGAAATAAATAGTAAATTTAAATAGCTTATTAGTGTTATGGCACTAATAAGCTATTATATAGAACAAAAACTTATCATTTTATGATAAAAATAGATTCATTATTTAAAAAAACGTAAAAAAAGTGGAAAAATGGTTGATTTTACATACAATTTTATTATAAAATGATAAGTGACAAAGTTTAGCTAAAAAATCAGTAGGAGGATTAGATAGAATGGAATTCAATATACCTAAAACACATGAACTTTTCAGACAAATGATAAGAGAATTTGCTGAAAAAGAAGTAAAACCTTTAGCTGCAGAGGTTGATGAAGAAGAAAGATTCCCAATGGAAACTGTTAAGAAAATGGCAGAAATAGGAATAATGGGAATACCAATTCCAAAAGAATATGGAGGAGCTGGAGGAGATAACTTAATGTATGCTATGGCTGTTGAAGAGTTATCAAGAGTTTGCGCAACTACAGGAGTTATAGTATCAGCACATACATCTTTAGGAACTTGGCCAATTCTAGCTTTTGGAACTGAAGCTCAAAAGCAAAAATATTTACCAGGTCTAGCAAAAGGTGAATTAATAGGTGCATTTGGATTAACAGAACCTAATGCTGGAACAGATGCTGCAGGGCAACAAACAACAGCAGTGTTAGATCCAGAAACAAATGAATGGATTATTAATGGTTCAAAAATATTTATAACTAATGCTGGATATGCAGATGTTTATGTAATATTTGCTATGACAGATAAAAGTTTAGGACTAAAAGGAATTTCTGCTTTCATAATTGAAAAAGGAACACCAGGATTTACTATTGGTAAAAAAGAGAAAAAACTTGGAATTAAAGGATCTGCAACTTGTGAATTAATATTTGAAAATGCAAGAATACCAAAAGATAACCTATTAGGACAAGAAGGAAAAGGATTTAAAATTGCTATGATGACTCTTGACGGAGGAAGAATAGGAATTGCATCTCAAGCTTTAGGAATAGCTCAAGGAGCTTTAGATGAAACAGTAGCATATACAAAAGAAAGAAAACAATTTGGAAAAGCTATTGCTAAATTCCAAAATACTCAATTCCAATTAGCTGATCTAGATGTAAAAGTAGAAGCATCAAGATTATTAGTTTATAAAGCAGCTTGGAAGAAAAGTGCAGGATTACCATATTCAGTAGATGCAGCAAGAGCAAAATTATTCGCTGCTGAAACAGCTATGGAAGTAACAACAAAAGCAGTTCAATATCATGGAGGATATGGATACACTAGAGAATATCCAGTAGAAAGAATGATGAGAGATGCTAAGATAACTGAAATTTATGAAGGAACTTCAGAAGTTCAAAGAATGGTAATAGCAGGACACTTATTCAAATAGGAAACTTTAGGTAAAAAACATATTGAAAAATATTGGAGGACAAAAAATGAAAATAGTAGTTTGTATAAAACAAGTTCCAGATACAACAGAGATAAAATTAGATCCTGTAAAAGGAACACTTATAAGAGATGGAGTTCCTAGTATCATGAACCCTGATGATAAAGGTGGATTAGAAGAAGCTTTAAAATTAAAAGACATGTACGGAGCACATGTAACAGTTATAACAATGGGACCTCCTCAAGCTGATGCTATATTAAGAGAAGCATATGCTATGGGAGTTGACAGAGCTATACTATTAACAGATAGAAGATTTGCTGGAGCAGATACATTAGCTACATCAAATGCTTTAGCAGCAGCTTTAAGAGAATTAGATTATGATTTAATAATCGCAGGAAGACAAGCAATTGACGGAGATACAGCACAAGTAGGACCACAAATTGCTGAACATTTAGGAATACCTCAAATATCTTATTTAAAAGAAATGAAATACAATGAAGAAGCTAATACAATAACAGTAAAAAGAGTTATAGAAGATGGATACTATCTATTAGAAACTCAATTACCAGCACTAGTAACAGTTTTATCTGAAGCTAATACTCCAAGATATATGAGAGTTGGAAATATTGTTGATGCATTCGATAAAGAAGTTGAAGTTTGGACAGTAGACAACGTAAAAATAGAAGTTGAGAAACTTGGATTAAAAGGATCTCCAACACAAGTTAAAAAATCATTTACTAAAGGAGCTAAACAAGCTGGAAAAGTATTTGATGACTTAGATACTAAACAAGCAGTAGACTTAATTGTAGAAAAATTAAAAGAAAAATTCGTTATATAATTAATACGAATATAAAACCTTAAGATAAAGGAGATAGAATAATGAATTTAAGCGATTATAAAGGAATAGCTGTATTTGCTGAACAAAGAGATGGGCAATTACAAAATGTAGGATTAGAATTATTAGGAAAAGCAAGAGAATTAGCAGAAAGCTTAGATAATAAAGAAGTAACTGCTATATTAATAGGAAGCGAAATCGAAGGATTAGCAAAAGAATTAATAGCTTATGGAGCAGATAAAGTTTTAGTAGTAGATAAACCAGAATTAAAATACTACGATACAGAAGCTTATACACAAACTTTTAAAGCTATAATAGATACTAAAAAACCAGAAATAGTATTATTTGGAGCAACAACTTTAGGAAGAGACTTAGCTCCAAGAGTATCTTCAAGAATGACAACAGGACTTACTGCTGACTGTACAAAACTTGAAATTTCTGCAGATGAAAATAAAAGATTAGAAATGACAAGACCTGCATTTGGTGGAAACTTAATGGCAACAATCATTTGTCCTAACCATAGACCACAAATGTCAACTGTAAGACCAGGAGTTATGCAAAAAATAGCTAAAGATGAAACTAGAGAAGGAATAGTAGAAAAATTCGACTTTGCTTTAGATTCATCTAAATTAAAAGTAAAAGTATTAGAAGTAGTAAAAGAAGAGAAAAATAAAATAGATATTACAGAAGCTAAAATATTAGTTTCTGGAGGAAGAGGAATTGGTTCAGCTGAAAACTTCAAAAATCTAGAAGCTGTTGCAAAAGAAATTGGAGCAGAAGTATCTGCATCAAGAGCAGCTGTAGATGCTGGATATATGGACCATGATAGACAAGTAGGACAAACTGGTAAAACAGTTAGACCAGATATTTACTTTGCATGTGGAATTTCAGGAGCTATCCAACACGTTGCTGGTATGGAAGAATCTGAATACATAATTGCTATCAACAAAGATAAATATGCACCAATATTTGGAATAGCAGATTTAGGAATAGTTGGAGATGCAAATAAAATAGCTGTATTATTAGCTGAAGAATTAAAGAAAGCAAAAGCAGCAAAATAATAAACTTTGTCAAATTAAAAGCTAGGAGTTAATCCTAGCTTTTTTTAATTATTAGTATTTAATATAACGTAAGTATTATAAAATATAGAGAGTATATTTTTAGTATATTCCCTATATTTTATATTAAAATTATGGTTATTATGAAAATTATAATTTAAAATAACTTAATGGAAAATTATTATAATTATTATGGTAAAACTTCTATAGTAACTCTTCTATTTGCTTTTCTTCCTTCCAAAGTACTATTAGAGGCTATTGGCATATCAGGTCCTTTTCCTACTATTGAGAATCTATTAGGAGCAACTCCTCTAGAAACTAAATAATTTCCAACTGTAAGAGCTCTTTTTTGAGAAAGAGTCATATTATATTCACGAGAACCTGTAGAATCTGTATGTCCAGTAACAATAACATTTGATTTAGGATAGTTATTTAAAACAGTGGCAATACCATCTAGATGTTTAATGAATTGAGGTTTTAAAGATGAACTATTTAGATTAAATGTTAATCCCTCAGGAATATTTAACAAAATAGAAGAACCTGTATTAATAATTTCTACACCAGAATTATATAAAATATTTCTAAACTCATTTTCTTGTTGTTGTAAATGAGCTCCTATTGCAGTACCAATAAGTGCACCAGCAGCAGTACCAATAAGTGTTCCTTTAGTATTACCTCCAATTAGTTGACCAGCTAAAGCTCCAGCAGCAGCTCCACTTAAAGCACCACCAGAAGTATATGACATAGAACCTTCTGGTCTTACAAAATTAGAAGTACATCCAGATATTAAAATCGCTGAAATAAAAAGTCCGACTACAATTTTTTTTGTTTTCATAATGAAACCTCCTTAAAAATTTTAGTAAAATAAAAAAAGTAAACAAAGCTTCTATTTAAATTATAACTTATATATAAAAACTAAGCAAATTTTTTAAAAAAATAAAAAATAAAAATCATTGAAAATAAAAGAAAAAATAAAAAAATAAAAAATATTTTAAAAAAAGTGTTGACAGAAATTGGATATTATGATATTATTATTCTTGTCTTAAGGGACGTCGGAATATAGCGCAGTCCGGTAGCGCACTTGCCTTGGGAGCAAGGGGCCGCAAGTTCGAATCTTGCTATTCCGACCATTAAGCGGGAATAGCTCAGTTGGTAGAGCGTCAGCCTTCCAAGCTGAATGTCGCGAGTTCGAACCTCGTTTCCCGCTCCATTTTTATGTTAATGTGTCTGTAGCTCAGCTGGATAGAGCAACGCCCTTCTAAGGCGTGGGTCAGGGGTTCGAATCCCTTCAGACACGCCATATATGGTGACTGTAGTTCAGTTGGTAGAGCGCCAGTTTGTGGCACTGGTTGTCGCGAGTTCGAGCCTCGTCAGTCACCCCAACAAATGCGTCATTAGCTCAGTAGGTAGAGCACACGACTTTTAATCGTGTTGTCACTGGTTCAAATCCAGTATGACGCACCATATTTATTAGTGCGAGGATGGCGGAATTGGCAGACGCGCTAGACTTAGGATCTAGTGTCTCCGACGTGAGGGTTCAAGTCCCTCTCTTCGCACCATTTTTTTATATAAAAATAAATAATTCAAATAATAAAAGGGCTACTACGGTAGTCCTTTATTTATATAAAAAATATTTTAAAGTTTTTTGATTTATGTTATAATGACTTTGAATAAATTTTTATAATTAGGAAATCAAAAATGGATATATTTGATATAAAAGAAAAAACTAAAATAAATTTTCAAAAAACCCAAAGTGAAAAAAATCTTTATCTAGGAGAATTTAAAGAAAATGTAATTTCAGCTTTGAGAAAACAAGATATAGATGAAAATATTCAATATAGATTTTTAGAATTAATGAAAGAAAAGAATGCTAAATTATTAAAAATTAGTAGAGAATTAGAAATGAAAAAAATAAAAAAATATATTGAGTATGCTGAAAAAATCAATTTAAATTATAGATTGGTTGATGGAATTTTTTATACAGGAGATATAGGAATGGTAATTGTATCTCAAACTCCTATTGAGGAAGAGAGAGATGTAATTTTTAAAAATGAAAATGAGATATATAAAGAAAAAAAATTATCTCCTTTTTATTGGGAAGCTGAGGGTAAAAAAATTTGTAATTTTCATTATAAGCAATTAGAAAAAAAATTTAAAGAAAAAGAAAATAAATTTAAAAAGATGGGAATATTAGATAAAATTTTAGGATATAAATGTCCTATATGTGAGAAAGAAAAAAGAAAAGGAGATATGTGATGGGAGTAGGAGCTTTTAAAATAATTGGAAATAAAAAATTAGAAGGGATATTAGAAGTAGAAGGTTCAAAAAATGCTTCATTACCAATTTTCATAGCAACTCTTATAGAAAAAGGAACATATATATTAAAAAATATTCCTGATCTTATGGATATAAGAACTTTAATCAAATTATTAGAAAGTTTAGGGCTTGAAATAGAAAAATTAGATAAAAATTCTTATAAAATTATAAATAATGGAATTACTAATATAGAAGCTTCTTATGAGTTAGTAAAAAAAATGAGAGCTTCATTTTTAGTAATGGGACCAATGTTAGCTCATTGTGGAGAGGCTAAAGTTTCATTACCTGGAGGATGTGCTATAGGAGCTAGACCTGTTGATTTACATTTAAAAGGCTTTGAGAATTTAGGTGTTGAAATAAAAATAGAGCATGGATATGTTTATGGTAAAGTAAAAGATAATGAGTTGAAAGGAAATAAAATAGTTTTAGACTTTCCAAGTGTTGGAGCTACAGAAAATATAATAATGGCTGCTGTAAAGTCTAAAGGGACAACTATAATTGAAAATGTAGCTAGAGAACCAGAAATAGATGATTTATGTAATTTTTTAAATAAAATGGGAGCTAAAATAGAAGGAATAGGAGAGGGAAGATTAATTATAGAAGGAGTGGAGAAACTATATCCTTGTGAATATGAAATAATTCCAGATAGAATAGTGGCAGGGACTTTTATAATAGCAGCTATTATGTTTGAAGGAATAAAAGTAAAGGGAGTTTGTGTAGAACATTTAGAAAGTTTCTTAATGAAATTAAAAGAAATGGGAGTTACATATGAAATAGATAAAGATGGATTATTTGTAGTAACTTCTAAGTTAGAAGATTTAAAAGGTGTAAAAGTAAAAACTATGCCTTATCCTGGATTCCCTACAGATTTACAATCTCCAATTATGACATTAATGTGTTTAGCTAAAGGAAGTAGTGAAATAAAAGAAACAATATTTGAAAATAGGTTTATGCATGTTCCAGAATTAAATAGAATGGGTGCAGAAATAACAACAGAAAAGAATATAGCAGTAATAAAAGGAATAAAGAATTTTTCTTCAGCTCAAGTAATGTCTAGTGATTTAAGAGCAGGAGCAGCTCTTGTTTTAGCAGCTTTAAAATGTGAGGGTGAAAGTATTGTAAATAGAATTTATCATATAGACCGTGGTTATGAGGATTTAGATAAGAAATTAAGAAACATTGGAGCAGATATAGAAAGAGTTAAAGAAGAGATATAGGGAGAATTATGGAGAAAATAATAGGAATAAATCCAGTAATGGAAATATTAGAAAATAAAGAGAAAAATATTGAAAAAATAGAAATATTTCAAGGGATAAAAGAAGAAAAGGCAAATATTATTAGAAAAAAAGCTTCTGAAAGAAATATAAAAGTTCAATATATAAAAAAGAAATTAGAAAATTCTCAAGGAGTAATAGCTTATATTAGTTCTTATGATTATTATAGAGAATTTGGTGAATTTTTAGAAAAAATTGCTCCTAAAGAAAAAGATATTATATTAGTACTTGATGGAGTTCAAGACCCTAGAAATTTTGGGGCTATAATAAGAAGTGCTGAAATTTTTGGAGTTTCAGGGATAATTATTCCAGAAAGAAATTCTGTAAGCATAAATGAAACTGTAATAAAAACTTCAACAGGAGCTATAGAATATGTTGATATAGTTAAAGTTACTAATATAACAGAAGCTTTAAAAGGATTAAAAAAATTAGGATATTGGGTTTATGGAGCTGAAGGTGATGGAGAAAAAAAATATTTTGAAGAAAGATATCCTAATAAAACTGTTGTAGTATTAGGTAGTGAAGGCTTTGGAATTAGAAAAAAAGTTAAAGAAAATTGCGATATTTTGGTAAAAATTCCAATGTATGGAAAAATAAATTCTCTAAATGTTTCTGTTGCAGGAGGAATACTTTTGGCAGAAGTAGCAAAGGATATATACTAAAAATAATGAGGTGTGGGGATGGATGCATCAGAATTAAATATTTTGATGAAGGCAAAAGCTGGTGATAACGAAAGTTTTGAGATTCTTTTAAAAAAATATGAAAAATATATTTATATGAATACTAAGGGATATTATCTTGCTGATGGAGAAAGAGAGGATTTAATACAAGAAGGGATAATAGGACTTTTAAAAGGAATAAAAAGTTATGATAGTGAAAGAGAAGCTTCTTTTAAAACTTTTGTTATAATGTGTATGAGAAGACAAATTATATCAGCTATAAAATCTTCAAATAGTAAAAAGAATAAGTTTATTAATAATTTAAATAATGATTTAGAAGCAGGATATATAGATAATAATTATGTGGAGAGATCTCCTAATGCAGAAGAAATATATATATATAAAGAGTTAATGGAAGAATTTAGAGAATATACTAAAGAACATTTTAGTGATTTAGAAAAAAAAGTATTAGAAAAGTTAATACAGGGTTATAATTATGGTGAAATAGCTAAGATTTTAAATAAATCTCCAAAAGTAATAGATAATACATATCAAAGAATAAAAAATAAAGTAAAAAAATGGTTAAATGAATTTAGAAATATCTAAAAATAAAAATAGAGAGAAAGGGGAAAAGATGAAAGAGTATAATTTCAAAGAAATTGAAAAAAAATGGCAAGTAAAGTGGGAAAATAATGTACTCTTTAAAACAGAAGATAAAGTAGAAGGAAAAGAGAATTATTATGTACTTGTAATGTTGCCTTATCCATCTGGAAAATTACATGTAGGACATGCTAGAAACTATACAATAGGAGATGTAATAGCTAGATATAAAAGAATGAAAGGGTATAATGTTCTTCATCCAATGGGATGGGATTCATTTGGATTACCAGCTGAAAACGCAGCTATACAACATGGAGCACATCCAGCTATATGGACAAAATCAAATATTGAAAATATGAAAAGACAATTAAAATTAATGGGACTTTCATATGATTGGGATAGAGAAGTAGCAACATATACTAAAGAATATTATAGATGGAATCAATGGATATTCAAAAAACTTTATGAAAAAGGATTAGTATATAAAAAAGTATCTACAGTAAACTGGTGTCCAGAATGTCAAACTGTATTAGCTAATGAACAAGTTGAAGATGGAAAATGTTGGAGACATTCAAATACTCAAGTAATTCAAAAAGATTTAGAGCAATGGTTCTTTAAAATAACAGATTATGCAGAAGAATTATTAACAGGTCATGAGGAATTAAGAGAAGGATGGCCTGAAAAAGTATTAACAATGCAAAAGAACTGGATAGGAAAATCTTTTGGTACTGAAATAGTATTTACAGTTGCTGAAACTGGTGAAAAATTACCTATGTTTACAACAAGAATAGATACTATTCATGGAGTAACATATTGTGTTGTAGCTCCTGAACATCCAATAGTTTCTAAAGTAATAGAAGTAAATCCTTCTATAAAAGAAGCAGTTAATAATATGAGAAATATGGATATAATTGAAAGAACTGCTGAAGGTAAAGAGAAAAATGGAATAGCTACTGGTTGGCATGTAATAAATCCAGTTACAGGAGATAAAGTTCCTTTATGGATAGCTGATTATGTATTAATGAATTATGGTACAGGAGCAGTAATGGCAGTACCTACTCATGACGAAAGAGACTTTGCTTTTGCTAAAAAATATAATCTTCCAATGAAGGTTGTAATAAACCCAATAGGACAAGAAGAAATATTAAATCCTGAAAATATGACAGAAGCCTTTACAGAAGTAGGAGTAATGGTAAATTCAGGAGAATTTAATGGTCTAAATTCAAAAGAAGCTTTAGAAAAAATAGCAGACTATGTTCAAGAAAAAGGATATGGAGAAAAAACTGTAAAATATAGATTAAAAGATTGGGGAATCTCAAGACAAAGATATTGGGGAACACCTATTCCTGTATTATATTGTGATAAATGTGGAATGGTTATGGAAAAAGATGAAAATCTTCCAGTAGAATTACCTACAGATGTTAAATTTACAGGAAATGGAAATCCAATAGAAACATCAGAAGAATATAAACATGCTGTTTGTCCAGTTTGTGGAGGACCAGCAAGAAGAGAAACTGATACAATGGATACTTTCGTAGATTCTTCTTGGTACTATTTAAGATATTGTGACCCTAAAAATACAAATTTACCATTTGATAAAGAAAAAGCAGATGCTTGGACTTCTGTTGACCAATATATTGGTGGAGTAGAACATGCTGTAATGCACTTATTATATGCAAGATTCTTCTATAAAGCATTAAGAGATTTAGGATTAGTAACAGCTAATGAACCATTCAAGAGATTATTAACTCAAGGTATGGTACTTTCTGATTCTTATTATTCACCAACTGAAAATAGATTTGTTTTTGCTGAAGAAGTTGAAGTAAAAGGAGAAAAAGCATTCTTAAAAACTACTGGAGAAGAGCTAGTTGTTAAGATGGAAAAAATGTCTAAATCTAAAAATAATGGTGTAGACCCTGAAGAAATTATGGATAAATATGGAGCTGATGCTACAAGATTATTTATAATGTTTACAGCTCCACCTGAAAAAGAATTAGAATGGAATGAAAATGGATTAGCAGGAGCAGTAAGATTTTTAAATAGAGTTTGGAGAATTGTTATAGAAAATAAAGAGTTTATTAGTGATGAAAAAATAGATTATTCTAAAATTTCTAAAGAAGATAAAGGATTAATAAGAAAATTACATCAAACTATCAAGAAAATAACAGACTCAATAGAAGACAATTATCACTTTAATACTGCTATTGCAGGAACAATGGAATTAATAAATGATGTTTATGAATATAGAGCTAATATATTAGGAACAGAAAAAGAAACTACAGAATCTAAAAAAATATTTGGACAAGTAATAGAAAATATTATAATAATGCTTTCTCCATTTACTCCACATTTCTGTGATGAGTTATGGAAAGAAATAGGAGAAAAAGGATTCTTATTTAATTCTGAATGGCCTCAATATGATGAAAAATTAATTGTAGCTGATGAAGTAACAATAGCTGTTCAAGTAAATGGAAAAGTTAGAGGTTCTTTAGTAATAGATGTAAATGCAACTAAAGAAGAAGTAGAAAAAGCTGCTTTTGAAATTGAAAATGTTCAAAAACATGTTGAAGGAAAAACAATAGTAAAAGTAATAGTTATTCCTAAAAAAATAGTAAATATTGTTGTAAAATAATCTAATTTATAATGCACTACCCAAAATAAGAAATTGTGTAGTGCATTTTTATTTTTGATAAAATAAATTGCTTTAAAAAATATTGAAAAATATATATTTTTTTTAAAAACTGTAGTATAATAAGAGAGTTAATAGAAAAATAATAAAAATAGAAGGAGATGATAGTATGAATATCATGTTATTTGGAGCACCAGGAGCTGGAAAAGGAACTCAAGCAAAATATATTATAGAAAAGTATGGAATTCCTCAAATTTCTACAGGGGATATATTAAGAGCAGCAGTAAAAGAGGGAACTCCTATGGGATTAGAAGCTAAAGCTTGTATGGAGGCTGGAAAATTAGTTTCTGATGAAATAATTATAGGAATAATAAAAGACAGATTAGCAAAAGATGATTGTAAAAAAGGATTTATCTTAGATGGATTCCCAAGAACTATAGCTCAAGCTGAAGCTTTAGAAGCTTTAATGAAAGAAATGAATATAAAATTAGACAAAGTAATTTCTTTAAATGTACCAGATGAATTAATCGTAGGAAGAGTAGTAGGAAGAAGAGTATGTAAAGATTGTGGAGCTTCTTTCCATGTTGAGTTTAATCCACCAAAAGTAGAAGGAGTTTGTGATTTCTGTGGTGGAGAGTTAGTTCAAAGAAAAGATGACTCAGCTGAAACAGTAGGAAAAAGATTAAATGAATATCATGCACAAACAGCACCATTATTTGATTTCTATATGGAAAGAGGAATTTTAGCTGATATTGATGGAACAAAAGAAATAGATGAAATAACAAAAGAAATATTTAATATTTTAGGATAAATTTTATAGAAGAAAGGATGGAATATGGCAGTTATAATAAAAACTCCTGAAGAAATAGAAGGAATAAAAAAAGCCAATCAAATAATAGCTAGATTATACAAAGAAATATTACCTCCTCATATTAAACCAGGAATTTCTACCAAAGAAATAGATAAAATAGTAGATGATTATATTAGGTCACAAGGAGCTATTCCAGGTTGTATTGGAGTTCCGGGACCTTATGGACCATTTCCTGCAGCAACTTGTATATCTGTAAATGAAGTAGTAGTCCATGGAATTCCTAGTGAAAAAATAATATTAAAAGAGGGAGATATAGTTAGTATAGATACTGTAACTATATTAGATGGATTTTATGGAGATGCCGCTATAACTTATCCTGTTGGAGAAATTGATTCAGAAACTAAAAAATTATTAGAAGTAACTGAAAAAGCAAGAGAAATAGGGATAGAAATGGCAGTGGTAGGAAATAGATTAGGAGATATAGGACATGCTATCCAATCTTTTGTAGAGAAGAATGGTTTTTCTGTAGTGAGAGATTATGCAGGACATGGGGTAGGAAAAGAAATGCATGAAGACCCTTGTGTAGCAAACTATGGAAGAAAAGGAAGAGGAATAAAAATAGAAGAAGGAATGGTTTTAGCTATAGAGCCTATGGTTAATATGGGAAGTTATAAAATTGGAATGTTAAATGATGGTTGGACAGTAGTAACAAGAGATGGAAAAAAATCAGCTCATTTTGAACATTCTATAGCTATAGTAAATGGAAAACCATTGGTACTTAGTAAATTAGATTAAAAAATTTTTTAAAAAATATAAAAAAAGTGTAGACTTTTAGTGTAAAATATGGTATCATATTATGAATTTCTGTTCGATAGGAGGAGATATGTCAAAAAAGGATGTTATCGAATTAGAAGGAACTATTTTAGAAGCCCTTCCAAATGCGATGTTTCAAATTAAATTAGAGAATGGGCATACTATTCTAGGTCATATTTCAGGAAAAATGAGAATGAACTATATAAAAATATTACCTGGAGACAAGGTAACAGTTCAAATTTCTCCATATGATTTATCTAGAGGAAGAATAGTTTATAGAAAAAAATAGTTTTTTTACATCACGAAAAAGGAGGTAGAGATGAAAGTAAGAACATCAATTAAACCTATTTGTGACAAATGTAAAGTAATCAGAAGACATGGTAAAATAAGAGTTATTTGTGAAAATCCAAAACATAAACAAGTTCAAGGATAATTAATAAACTTATTTGGAAACTAGATTATTTTACTAACAGGAACAAATTTAGTACTGACATTGGAAGTACTGTAAAGATATGTGTGGCTGTAGGGCCTTTTCTTAGGTTATTCTAAGGCATATCGAGGAAAGTGTTGGCTAACCACAGATGTTAGCGAATATATAAAAATTTTTGTGAATAGGAGGAATCAGATTTGGCTAGAATCGCTGGAGTAGACATTCCTAGAAATAAGAGAGTAGAAATATCTTTAACTTATATCTATGGAATTGGAAGAAAAACTTCTCAAGACATTTTAACTCAAGCAGGAGTTAATTTTGACACAAGAGTAAAGGACTTAACTGAAGAAGAATTAAACAAAATTAGAGGTATCATTGATGGATTAAAAGTAGAAGGAGACTTAAGAAAAGAAGTTAGACTTTCTATAAAAAGACTTTTAGACATTAGATGCTACAGAGGATTAAGACACAAAATGAACTTACCAGTAAGAGGACAAAGATCTAAGACTAATGCTAGAACTAGAAAAGGTCCTAAAAAAATGGTAAAAAAATAAGATTAACTTAAAAGTTAATTATGTCATATTTTAGATGAAGAGAGAATTAGGAGTAAGGAGGGAGCTCAATTGGCTAAAAAAGTAGCTAAAGTTAAAAAGAAATTAAAAAATATTCCTAGCGGAGTAGCTCATATACATTCAACATTCAATAACACAATTATTGCTATTACTGACCCAGAAGGAAGAGTAGTAAGTTGGAAATCAGGTGGAACTTCAGGTTTCAAAGGAACTAAAAAAGGAACTCCATTTGCAGCTCAAATTGCAGCAGAACAAGCAGCTGGAATAGCTATGGAAAATGGAATGAAAAAAGTTGAAGTTAAAGTAAAAGGACCTGGTTCAGGAAGAGAAGCTTGTGTAAGATCATTACAAGCAGCTGGATTAGAAGTTACAAAAATAACTGATGTAACACCAGTTCCACACAATGGATGTAGACCACCAAAAAGAAGAAGAGTGTAGTCACTTAATATTTATTTAAGTATGAGAAAAAAGTAAGGAGGAATATTCGAGAAATGGCAAGAAATAGACAGCCTATATTAAAAAAATGTAGAGCACTTGGAATTGAGCCTATGATTTTAGGAGTAAACAAAACTTCAAAAAGAGGGTTCAGACCAAATGCAAATAAAAAACCTACAGAATATGCAGTACAATTAAGAGAAAAACAAAAAGCTAGATTTATATATAATGTAATGGAAAATCAATTCAGAAAACTTTATGAAGAAGCAACTAGAAAAGATGGAGTAACAGGTTTAGTTTTAGTTGAATTCTTAGAAAGAAGATTAGAAAACGTTGTTTACAGATTAGGATTTGCAAAAACTAGAAGACAAGCTAGACAAATCGTTTCTCACGGACATATCGCTGTAAATAGAAGAAGAGTAAACATTGCTTCTTACAGAGTAAAAGTAGGAGATGTTATATCTGTAATCGAAAATTCTAAAAATATAGAAATAATAAAAGAAGCTATCGAAGGAGCTACAGTACCAGCTTGGTTAGAATTAGATAGAGCAGCATTTGCTGGTAAAGTTCTTCAAAATCCAACAAAAGAAGATTTAGACTTTGATTTAGATGAAGCCTTAATAGTTGAGTTCTATTCTAGATAATAAGCCTTTTAATAGGAGTTGATCAAATGTTAAAAATTGAAAAACATGCTAGAGGTATAAACATAACAGAAGTAAAAGAGAGTGAATTTAAAGGACAATATATAATTGAACCTTTATATAGAGGGTATGGAAATACAATTGGAAATGCTCTAAGAAGAGTTTTACTTTCTTCTATACCTGGTGCAGCAATAAAAGGTGTCAAAATTGAGGGTGTTTCTAGCGAATTTTCAGTTATGGAAGGGGTAAAAGAACCTGTTACAGATATTATCCTTAACATAAAAGAAATAGTAGTTAAAACAGAATCTGTTGGAGAGAGAAAAATGACTCTTTCTGTTAAAGGGCCAAAAATAGTTACAGCAGCTGATATTATTCCTGATATTGGACTAGAAATAGTTAATCCTGATCAAGTTATCTGTACAATAACTACAGATAGAGAAGTTGAAATGGAATTTTTAGTAGATGTTGGAGAAGGATTTATAGTATCAGAAGATATAGATAAAAAAGATTGGCCAATTGGATATATAGCAGTAGATGCTATATATACACCAATTAGAAAAGTATCTTACTCTGTTGAAGCAACTATGGTTGGAAGAATGACAGACTTTGACAAATTAATAATTAATATAGAAACAGATGGAAGTGTTGCTATAAGAGATACTGTTTCTTATGCAGTTGAACTTCTAAAACTATATTTAAATCCTTTCTTAGATTTAGGAAATAGAATGGAATATTTAAGAGATGAATCTGAAGAAGAGGAAGAAGAAGTAGAAAAACAAGAAAAAGATGGAAATATTTTAGAAACTAAGATAGAAGAGTTAGACTTAACAGTTAGATCATTTAACTGTTTAAAGAAAGCTGGAATAGAAGAAGTTGGACAACTTGCTAGATTAAGTATGAATGACCTTCTAAAAATAAAAAATCTTGGAAGAAAATCTCTTGACGAAATCCTTGAAAAAATGAAAGAATTAGGATTTGACCTTAATCAGAATGAATATTCTGAATAATATCGATGAGGAGGAAGCTAACTAATGAATCACAATAAATCATATAGAAAGTTAGGAAGAAGAGCTGACCACAGAATGGCTATGCTTAAAAACTTAACAATCTCATTAGTAAAAGAAGAAAAATTAGAAACTACAGTTACTAGAGCTAAAGAACTTAGAAAATTTGCTGAAAGAATGATAACTTTAGGTAAAAAAGGAACTTTAGCTGACAGAAGAAGAGCTTTTGCTTTCTTAAGAGATGAAGAAGCAGTAGCAAAATTATTCAATGATTTAGCACCAAAATATGCTGAGAGAAATGGTGGATATACTAGAATAATTAAAACTTCTGTAAGAAAAGGTGACTCTGCTGAACTAGCTATAATAGCTTTAGTATAATTAAAATAAAATTAAGAGACTTTTAGGAGTCTCTTTTTTTTTATTTGAAAATATAGTATAATGTAATATAACTTATAAGGAGGTATATTATATGAATACAAAATTATTTTTAGCAGGATTGACTTTAGCCTCTTCAATAGCTTTTGGGGCTGGACCTCAATTTTCTATAGCTCCAGGAATACAATTTGGAGCAACAAAATATGATACAATAACAAATTTTAGTTTTAACTTATTAGGAGCAGAAAACCAAAATATGTCAGGATTAGATATATCATTAGTTGGATATAGAAAAATTAATGGAAATTTTAGTGGTGTACATTTTCCTATATTTGGATTAGAAGCTTTTAGAGTTGGTGGAAATATGGAAGGGGTTTCTATATCTTTATGGAATGATATACAAGGAAATTTAAATGGAGGAACTTTAGGAATAGTTAATACTGTTGGAGGAGACTCTACATTTAACTTTGGTGGAGTAAACTATGTTGAAGGAAGAGCTATGGTACAATTAGGACTTGTAAACTATTCACAATCAGTAGGAGGAATTCAATTAGGTTTTGTAAATGCTACACAAAATTTAGATGGAATTCAAGTTGGATTTATAAATTATGCTGCTAATGGAATTTTACCAGTTTTACCAATCATAAACTTTAAAAAATCTTTTTAAAATTATAGAATGAAAATAGAAAAGACTGTTATAAATTATTGATTTACTAAAAAAATAATGAAAACAGTCTTTTTGTAAAAATAAAATAAAATAACATTTTAATAAAAAAAACTTGCATTTTTTTATAAAAAATGTTATCATATATTTACAAATATGAAATGATTACAATTTTGAAGTTTAGGAGGAATCATGGGAAAACACTTATCTACGGACATAAGAGTAGCTATAGAAAAAAATAATTTTTCTATAATGAGAGATGAAGAGAAATGTGTAAAATGTGGTTTGTGTAAGGAAATTTGTAATAATTATATAGGAGTAAATAATAGATATTCTCTAAAAAATACAAATGATGAAGCTATTTGTATAGATTGTGGGCAATGTTCAAATGTATGTCCAACTTCTAGTATAACAGAAAAATATGATTATAAAAAATTAAAAGAGATTATAAAAGATAAAGATAATATTGTAATCTTTTCTACATCACCAGCTGTAAGAGTTTCTTTAGGAGAGGAATTCAATTTAGAAGAAGGAAGTTTTATTGAAGGAAAGATGGTTTCCTTATTAAGAAAATTAGGAGGAAGTTATGTCTTAGATACTAACTTTTCTGCTGACTTAACTATAATAGAGGAAGCTAGTGAATTGATTGATAGAATAACAAAGAAAAAAGTATTACCTCAGTTTACAAGTTGTTGTCCAGCTTGGATAAAATATGCTGAAATTTTTTATCCTGAAATATTACCTAATATATCTACAGCTAAAAGTCCAATAGGAATGCAAGGACCGACTATAAAAACATATTTTGCTAGTAAAATGGGATTAGATCCTAAAAAAATAGTAAATGTGGCAGTAACACCTTGTACTGCTAAGAAATCAGAGATAAAAAGAGATGAAATGAATGCTTCAGCAAGATATCATAAAATTGATGATATGAGAGATATGGACTTTGTTATTACAACTAGAGAACTAGCTTTGTGGGCTAAAGAGGAAAATATTGATTTCAATGTTTTAGAGGAAAGTTCATATGATAATTTAATGGGTAAAGCTTCCGGAGCTGGAGTAATATTTGCCAATACAGGTGGAGTTATGGAAGCAGCCTTAAGAACAGCTTATTATTATATAACTAAAACAAATCCTCCTCAAGAACTTTATAATTTAACAGAAATAAGAGGAATGAAAGGAGTAAAAGAAGCTTCTTTAAAAATAGGAGATTTAGAATTAAATATAGCTGTTATTTATGGAACTGATAATGCTGGAAAATTTATTGAAAGTTTAGATAAATTAGATAAGAAATATCATTTTATAGAGGTTATGACTTGTCCAGGTGGATGTATTGGTGGAGGAGGACAACCAAAACCAAAAGATGGAGACATGGATAAAGCTAGATTAAAGAGAATAGAAAGCATTTATAATAGAGATTCTCAGTTAAAAATTAGAACAAGTCATGAAAATGAGGAAATAATAACTTTATATAAAGAATTTTATAAGGAACCGTTAAGTGATATAGCAAAAGAAATGCTACACACTATTTATTTTAATAAAAGTAATCAATTAGGAGGGAAAAAAATGAAAAAATATCGTTGTACAATATGTAATTATATTCATGAAGGAGAGTTAACAGAAGACTTTGTATGTCCAATCTGTAAACAACCAGCTTCTGTATTTGAAGAAATAGTAGAGAAAAAAGAAGAAGGAAAAAATAAATATTCAGGAACTAAAACAGAAAAAAATCTTTTAGAAGCTTTAGCAGGAGAATCAATGGCTAGAAATAAATATACTTTCTTTGCTAGTGTTGCAAAAGCTGAAGGATATGAGCAAATTCATAATTTATTTATAAAAACTGCTGACAATGAAAGAGAACATTCAAAATTATGGTTTAAAGAATTAGGAATGTTAGGAGATACTAGTGAGAACTTATTACATGCAGCTGAAGGAGAAAACTACGAATGGACAGATATGTATGATAAATTTGCTAGAGAAGCTGATGAAGAAGGATTCCATGATTTAGCATTAAAATTCAGAGCTGTAGCAAAAATAGAAAAAGCTCATGAAGAAAGATATAGAAAATTATTAAGTAATGTTGAAATGAAAAAAGTATTTGAGAAATCAGAAGAAACTATGTGGGAATGTATAAACTGTGGTCATTTAGTAATGGGTAAAAAAGCTCCTGAAAGTTGTGAAGTTTGTGGATATGCGCAAGGATTCTTTGAAGTAAGAAGCGAAAACTATTAAAAATAAATTAGAGGGTATTGAAATTTTTCAATACCCTCTATTAATTTTATATTAAAAAACTTTATCTTTAGTTTTAAAGAAATTATAAATATGAAAACTTGAAATAGCTATCCAACCAATACCTGTAGCCCAAGCAACTCCACCAAGTTTTAAAGAATCTATAAAGAAATATGAAAGAACAACTCTTATTATAATTTGTAATGTAGTTCCTATAAATGGAATATTTAAAATACTAGTTCCTCTAAAATATCCAACAAAAGCACTTCCATTAAAACATAGAATATAGAAATAAGAAATTATTTTTAAATATTCAACTCCATTATTAACAGTTTCTTCATTTGCATTTTCAAGTAACATTTTTATAAAAGGGTTAGCTCCTATATACATAAATAAAGCCATTATAATTCCTAAAGAATACATTAAAATAAGACTAATTTTAAATCCATCATAAGCTCTTTTTTTATTTCCAGCTCCTATATTTTGAGCAATAAAAACAGAAATAGCTTCAGTACCACTTATAGCAAAGGTATTAGCTATTCCTTCTATTCTACTAGTAGCTGTATAAGCAGCTATACCAAAAGTTCCTAGAGTATTTACAGCTCCTTGAACTAATATTTTACCTATATAAAGACTAGATTGATGTAAGGCCGAAATTGAAGAAAAATAAATAGTTTTTTTAAGAAGTTCACTATCATATTTCATATCATTTTTAGAAATAATACATTCAGAGAAATTTTTTCTTAGATAAATAAAACATAGAAAAGCAGATATTCCTTGAGAAATTACAGTTGCCCAACCAGCTCCAGCTATTCCTAAATTTAAAAATTTTATAAAAATAATATCTAAAAAAATATTACAAATCATAGAAATAATTAAGAAAATAAGAGCATATTTTGTATTTCCCATTGACCTTAATTGTGAAGCAAATAAATTATATAAAAAAGTAACAAATAAGCCTATAAATATTACAACTAAATATTGAGTAACATACATAGTTAATTCTTCTGGAGTATTAATGATGTTTAAAATACTAGATAACAATATAATAGAAATTATACTTAAACTTATTGTAAATATTAAACCAAATGTTAAAGCCAAAAAAGATTCTTTTCTATAGGAGGCTAAATCTTGTTTTCCATAAAAAGTAGAAAGTATAATGGATACTCCTGTACAACATCCACCTATTAAGAAAATAAAAAGATTCATAACACTTCCAGCTATTCCTAAGGCAGCAAAGGCATTTTCACCAATATATTTTCCTACAATAATTGTATCAACTAGATTATAGAATTGTTGGAAAATATTTCCTATCAAAAGAGGAAGAGCTAAATATATAAGTTGAGATTTTATATTTCCTTCTGTTAGTATATAAGTATTTTTTTTCATTATAATCTCCTAATAAATAAAATATAATTAAATTATAACATATAAAAAAATAAAAGTTAATATAAATAAAAGATAAAGATGAAATAATTGACATCTTTTTAACATATGATATAATTTATCTATAATAAATTAATAAAGAAAGGGATTGTTATGAGTATATTAATAGAGTGTATAAAGAAAAGAATAGAAAACTTAACAAAATTTATGAAAGATAAAAATATAAATTTTATTATAATAAATAATCCTGAAAACATATTCTATTATACTAATTTTAATCCTATTTTATACAGTAATCCTCCTTTTGTAATAATAAAAGATAACGGAGAATGTATAATACTATTACATTCTATAAGAGAATTTCATGCTAAAGGAACAAAAGATTTATATGGTAAAATGTTATTTTATGGATTTTGGGGAGAAACAGAAGTTATTGGAAGAACTTTTCAAGAAGCAATACTAAAAATTTTAGGAATGAAAAAAATAAAACTTGGTATAGAAATGGAAAGCTTTAATTTAAAGACATTCTTTGAATTAAAAGAAAAATTAAATATTGAAAATATTTTTGATATTACAGAATTTATAAAATATCAAAGAATGATAAAAGATATTTATGAGATTGCTTGTATAAAAAAAGCTGCTGAATTAAGTGATTTAGGGGTTCAAACAGTAATAAACTTTCTTGAAAAAGGATATTCAGAAATGGAAGCTTGTACAGAAGCACATTATAAAATGAGAAAAAAATGGCAAGAAAAATATTTTGATTATGAAATAAGTGGTTTTGGAAGTAAAGAAAATGGACAAATTGATTCTTTAAATGTATGGTGTATGTCAAATGAAAGGATAATATATGGATGTGATTGTCCTATAAATTATAAAGTGAAGAGTGGAGATTTGGTTTTGCCTATGGCATGGGCAAGAATAGGTGGATATGCAGCAGAAACAGAAAGAACAATTTTTATTGAAGAATTAACAGAAGAAAAAAATAAACTTTATGAAACAGTTTTGGAAGTAAGAGAAAAAGTATTTTCCATGATAAAACCAAATATTATAATTGAAAATTTATATATAGAAGCAATAAAAATTTTTAGAGAAAAAGGATTTAATAAATTTTTACCTGGAAGAATAGGACATGGAATTGGTTTATCAACTCATGGATTTCCATCTATTACTTTAGGAAATAAGGAAGTATTGAAAGAAAATATGATATTAACTATAGAACCAGGGATAATGATGAAAGAATATGGAATTAGACATTCTGATACAATCTTAATAACAAAAGAAGGATTTGAGTTTTTAACTAAATTAGAGAGAGGAAAAATAAAAATAAATAAGGAGTAAATATGAATTTTACAAATTTAGAATACTTTCTTTTATTAGCAGAAGAATTAAATTTTACTAAAGCAGCGAATAAATTATATATTTCACAACAATCTTTGAGTGTTCATATAGCAAAATTGGAAAAATATTTTAATATAAGGTTATTTGATAGAAATAATCCAATAACTTTAACTCCAGCTGGAAAATGTTTGTATATTAGGGCAAAAGAGATATTCGAAACAAAAAGCATTTTAGAAACAGAAATGAATAATATAAAAAATAATATAATAGATGAAATAACAATAGGAGCGACAATTTCAAGAGGATCTTTAATATTGCCATTTATAATAAAAAAATTTCAAGAAGAGTATCCTTTTACTAAAATAAATATTTTTCAAGAGAGTTCTTCAAAAAAGTTAGAAGAAGCTTTATATAAAGGAAAAGTTGATATTATAATTGGATTTACTCCAAGTGATATAACAGCAATAACTAGTGTATTTTTTTGTAAAGAAGAATTTCTTATAGTAATTCCTAAAAAAATACTTGAAAAATATTTTCCTAATAAAGAAGGAAAGATTATGAAAGAATTTCAAAAAAATTTAGATTTTAATTTATTAAAACAATGTCCTTTTATAAAAATGGATTCAAAAACTTATGCTGGAAAAGTTTTTGATGATATTTTTAAAGAAAGAAAAATAAAGCCAAATGTTCACATAAATATTTCAAATATAGAAACAATGTTATCTTTATGTGAAGAAGGATTAGGAATAATTATTATTCCTAAAATATTTATTACTACACCATTAAGAGAAAAAAATAGAGGAAATTTTGAAGAAAAAAATTATTATTTTTCAATCCAAATCCCAGAAAATAATTTTACAATTTCATTAAGTTATTTAAAAAAGAAAAAATTATCATTTAATGGTAAAGAATTTATTAGAATAGCAAAAGAACTAGCAAAAGAATATAATTTAGAATAATATATATGTTTTTAATATTTAATAAGCTATTAGTATTAAACAAAGACTAATAGCTTTTTTTATTAACAACTAAAAGGTTGTAGTTTGATTAAAGATAAAAATGTTGGATTTATTTATTTTTTTGTCATAAAATAGATTATAAAGTTTATTAAAATTATATAATATTAATATTTCTGCAGAAACTTTATTATTATAGTTATTATTAATCTATAATATGGAGGAAAAAATGAATAAAATAGAAAGAATAAAAGCAGCTATTTCAGGAGAAAAAGTAGATAAACTTCCATATGCTTTTTGGAGTCATTTACCAGGAATAGATTTAGACCCAGAAAGATTGGCAAAAGAAACATATGATTTTTATAAAAAATATGATATAGATTTTGTAAAAACCATGAATAATGGAATGTATTCTATTGAAGATTTTGGATGTAAAGTAGATTATTCACAAGTTCCATTAGGCGGAGTAGCAAAGATTGTAGAAACACCAATTTCTTGTGGAGATGATTGGAAAAAAATAAAAGCTGTTAATATAACAGAAGGATCTTTAGCAAGAGAACTTTATTCTTTAGAAATACTTCTTGATATGCTAAAAAATGAAGAGGTTCCTGTTGTATTTACTGCTTTCAGTCCATTGACTACTGCAGAAAAGTTATCTTCTAAAATGATAAGAAAACATATACAAGAAGGAAAAGGAGAACTTATTCATAAAGCTTTAGAAGAAATAACAAAAACAACTTGTGAATTAGTGAAAAAAGCTATTGAAATGGGAGCTTCTGGAATCTTTTTGGCTTCTCAATTAACTACATTTGACGAAATGACGGAAGAAGAATATCTTGAATATGGAAAACCATATGATTTAAAAGTATTAGAAGCTGCATCAGAAGGGTGGTTTAATGTTATTCATGCTCATGGGAATAATATTATGTTCGATATATTAAAAGATTATCCAGTACAAGTTTTTAACTGGCATGCTTGGGAAACTTTACCAGAAGTAGAAGAAGCTAAAGATTTAACTCATAAGTGTTTAATGGGTGGAATAAAAAGAATGGATATTACAAATTGTAATAAAAATGAAGTTCGGAATCAAATTTATAAATCTATAAAAATATTAAATAGAAAAAGTCATATTTTAACACCTGGTTGTGTTATTAGATACCCATTAAATGAAGAAATGTTAAAATTTGTAAAAATAATTAAAGATGAAATAGAAAATAATCTTAGTTAGATAATAAATATAATTGAATATATATAGGGAGGTTTTTATGAAAATTAAAAAAAGAATTTTGGCATTACTTTTATCTATTTTTACAATATTTGGATTAATTGGTTGTTCTCAAGGAAAGGAAGTAAAAGTTGATCCTAAATATCCTAAGAAACCAGTAGAGGTTATAGTTGGATTTTCTGCTGGTGGAGGAACAGATGCTTGTGCAAGACTTGTATTTCAATATGCTGGAAAATATTTTGGACAAAAATTTGCTATTGTTAATAGACCAGGAGCTTCTGGAGAAATTGCTTGGACTGAATTATCAAAAGCACCTACTGATGGTTATACAATAGGGTTTATTAATCCTCCAACTTTTAATTCTCATCCAGTACAAAGACCAGGATGTAAATATTCTATGGATAGCTTTAAAATAATTGCAAATATGGTTACAGATCCTGCTTGTTTTGTTGTTAGAGCTAATAGTCCAATTAATTCTGTAAATGATTTGTATGATATGGCAAAAAATAAAAATATTTCTATTGGATATTCAGGACCAGGAACATCTGAATCATTAATGTTAAGACAAATAGAAGAAATAAAAAAAATAAATCTTGATAAAATACCTTATGACGGATCAGCACCTTCAGTAGTAGCTTTATTAGGTGGACATGTGGATTCAGTTGTAATGAATGTATCTGAAGCTATTACTTATACAGTAGATGGTTCTTTAAAACTTATTGCTGTTTCTTCAAGAGATAGAGTAGAAGCATTTCCAGAAGTTTCAACATTAGCTGAGCAAGGATTAGAAGTTTATAATGAAGCTTATAGAGGAGTAGCTGCTCCTGCTGGGATACCAGATGAATATATAGCTAAAATAGAAGACTCAATAAAAAAGGCATTACAAGATCCAGAATTTATATCTAAAGCAAAAACTCAAAACTTACCACTAGATTATATGGGATCTGAAGAGTTTACAAATATTATTTTAGGAATAGATTCGACTTTAAGAGAAGAATTTAAAAAAGGAGAATGGTAAAATTTACCATTCTTCATAAATAAAAAATAAGGAGATATCAATGGAAAAATTTCAAAAAAAATATATAGCAGTAATTATAATATATATTGTTACTTTTTCTTTTTTCATTCAATCTTTTTCATTAATAAAAGATGCAGGATTATTTCCAAGATTAATATCAGGAGTATTAATTTTTCTTAATACTCTTTATGCTTTGGAGATATATAGAGGAAAAGATAATAAAAAGAAGAAAAAAGATGATATGTTACCTAATAAATTAGTTGGAATTATAGTTCTTTCTACATTATATGTTATACTTGTTAATTTTTTAGGATATGTTATTACAACATTAATTTATTTACCAGTAACTATGAAATATTTAGGAATAAAAAATAATAAGATTATATTCTTATCCTCTATAATAAGTGTTGTTGTTATTTATTTGTGTTTTGTTACATTGCTTGATGTTCCTATTCCTACAGGAATATTAGGTATATAAGGAGGTATTACGATAAATGGAACATTTTTTTAATGCAATACCTTTGGTATTCAATTTTTCAGCTATTCTTATTTCTCTTTTAGGAGTTGTTTTAGGAATTATTATAGGAGCTTTACCAGGATTATCTTCTACAATGGGAGTAGCTCTTTTTATACCTGTAACATATATGATGAAACCTTCTACAGGATTAGTATTTTTAGGAGCTATATACATGGCTTCAACTTATGGAGGGTCAATATCAGCTATTTTAATTAATACACCAGGAACACCTTCAGCTGTAATAACAGCTCTTGATGGATTTGAATTAACTAAACAAGGAAAAGGAGGAGAAGCTTTATCAATGGCGACAATAGCTTCTGGAATTGGTGGAATTATATCTGTTTTTGCTTTAATGTTTATATCCCCACCACTATCAAAACTTGTTATAAAATTTGGAGCTGCAGAAATGTTTTTATTGTCTATTTTAGGATTGACAATAATTGTAAGTTTATCTAAAGATTCTTTAGTAAAAGGATTAATGGTTGGATTATTTGGAATGTTAATATCTGTTGTAGGAATAGATGGAATAACAGGTGAATACAGATATACTTATGATATTCTTTCTCTTTTTGGTGGGGTAAATACAGTAGCTACAGTTATTGGAGTTTATTCAACATCACAGGTTTTTAAGCTTGCTGCTCAAAAGAGAAGTACTATTCAATATGACTATGATGGGTCAGCAAAACTTAATTTAGTAGGAATAAAAGATATAATAAGAAATTCTTTTAATTTTATTAGATCAGGAATAATAGGAACAATAGTAGGAATTTTACCAGGAGCTGGAGTAAGTATAGCCTCTGCTTTAGCTTATAATGCTTCAAAATCTACTTCAAAAACTCCAGAGCTTTATGGAGAGGGAAGTATAGATGGATTAGCAGCTTCTGAATGCGCTAATAATGGGGTTGTTGGAGGATCACTAGTACCATTATTAACTTTAGGAATACCAGGAAATACAGTATCAGCTGTATTTTTAGGAGGATTAATAATACATGGACTACAACCAGGTCCACAGTTATTTACAAAACATGGAGATATAGCATATGCTTTATTTATAGGATTATTTTTCGCAACAATTTTAATGACAATAGTGGGACTATCAGGAGCAAAAATATTTGCTAAGATATCAGTTATGCCAACTAATGTTATAGCACCTATTATAATGGCTCTTTGTGTAATTGGAGCATTTTCAATTAGTAATAATAGTTTTAATATTTATGTTATGTTCTTCTTTGGACTTTTAGGTTTAGCAATGTCCGAACTAAATTTTTTCCAAGCACCATTTGTTTTAGGATTAGTTTTAGGACCTATAACAGAGCAAGAATTTAGAAGAGCTCTTTTAATTAGTAAAGGAGATTATGGAGTATTTGTAGGAAGTCCTATTTCAATACTATTAGTAATTTCTATTATTGGATTTCTTGTATATCCATATATAAGAGAAGCTAAATTAAAAAAACAAAAGTAATATCTTAAATATTATAGAGAAAAAGGCTTTATAAATCATATGATTTATAAAACCTTTTTTATTTTTATAAGAAATGAGCCCCTAATTTTGCAAAGTCTTCTATCATCTCATCAGGCCAAACAGAAGCTTGAACCTCACCAATATGTAATTTTTCTAAAAAGAACATACATATTCTTGATTGTCCAATTCCTCCACCAATTGTATAAGGAAGTTCTTTATTAAGAAGAGCTTTATGGAAAGGTAATTCTTTTCTTTCTTCATGTCCAGATAATTTTAATTGAGATTCTAAACTTTCTTCACTTACTCTAATTCCCATAGAAGAAATTTCAAGAGCACGCTCAAGAACAGGATTCCAAACAAGAATATCTCCGTTTAAATCCCAATCGTCATAGTCTGGAGCTCTACCATCATGTTTTTCTCCTGATTTTAAAATTTTTCCAATTTGAGAAATAAATACAGCTTTATGTTCTCTAGTAATAGCATCTTCTCTTTCTTTTGGAGTAAGAGTTGGATACATATCTTCTAATTCTTGAGAAGTTACAAAGAAAATATCATAAGGAAGTTTTTTAGAAAAAATAGGGTATTCTCTTATTAAATATTCTTCAGTTTTTCTTAATGCTTTATAAATATCTTTAACTATAGTTTTTAAAGTTTCCATAGTTCTTTCTTCTTTTTTTATAATTAATTCCCAATCCCATTGATCAACATACATAGAATGAATATAATCTAAATCCTCATCCCTTCTTATAGCATTCATATCTGTATAAAGTCCTGTATGAATAGGAAAGTTATATCTTTTTAAAGCCATTCTTTTCCATTTAGCAAGAGAGTGAATAACTTGGAATTCTTCACTTTTATCCCATTTAGTATCAAAAATAACAGGTCTTTCCACACCATTTAAGTCATCATTCATTCCAGAAGATCTTCTAACATAAAGTGGTGCTGAAACCCTTGTTAAATTTAATTCATATGCTAGAGTTCTTTCAAAGTAATCTTTTACTTTTTTTATAGCTACTTCTGTTTCATATAAATCTAGTTTGCAATCATAGTTTTGTATCATATATATCACTCCTTTAAAATTTATTTTTTAATCATTAAAAAAAGCCATTCGTTTATACCCGAATGGCTTGTATCTTAAGAAGGTCGGGTACAAATCATTTTAAATGGAAAATGGATTTGTACCTGAAGTAAATATTACTTAAGTCCAAATCCCGACATATTATTATTGCTATTATTTATTTTATCATTTAAAACAATAACATGTACCTTCATAAACTCTCCTCTAAATCAATTTTGTATGTGATTAGAATACACCTTTTTTTCATAAAAGTCAATATTTTTTTTATTTTTTTAAATATTGGAAGTAAAAATCATTGATATTAAAATATATTTTTAAAAAAAATATAATTTTTTAAAAAAATAGTTTGACAAACTAAGTTTTTTATGATACTATAATATCAAGAAAGAAATATTTCTTCTTTGAAATGATGGTGATAAATTTCAAAGTTATCCGATTTATCTCTCCTAAAATAAATCGGTTCCTACCCTAAACTTTTAAAAAATTGTAGAAAAAGCTGGCTAGTGACGGAGTACAGCTTTTTCTATTTTTTGGAAAAATTAATTTATAACTTATAAAAAAGAAGATATTAGTATGTTATACTTAATATCTTCTTTAATTTTTATTTTTTTCTATTTAAGATTTCATATCCATTTGAAATTACAGGCATATTTAAAATACCCAACATTCTTTCTAATAATATACCTTCTCTAGGTTGATATTTAAATCCATAACTAGCTCTTATACATTGAGTTATAAATTGTGTTCCTCTATCAATAGCTATTGGTAAACTATCTCCTTGTAAAAGGCTACCAATAACAACACTAGTATAACAATCTCCTGTTCCAGGATAAGAAGCAGGAATGTATTTACATCTTATTTTCCAGAAAACATCATTTTCTCTATCATATGCAATAACATTAGAATATTTTTCATTAGCTATAGTTTCACTTTCAGGTACACTAGTAGCAATAACTATCTTAGGACCTACCTTTGATAATTGGATTAAATAATCTTTTACTGTTTCTTCATCAATATTTTCTACATACTCTTTATTAAGTAATAAACAAACTTCAGTAAAGTTAGGAGTAATTATATCAGCTTTAGTAATTAATTTTTTCATTTCTTCAACCATTTCATTACCCATTGTACTATATAATTTTCCACTATCACCAAGAACAGGGTCAATAACAGTAAGATTATTTTTATGTCCAAAACGGTCTATAAACTTAGAAACTATATCTATTTGTTTATGAGAACCTAGGAACCCAGAATAGATACAATCAAATTCTAGATCTAATTTAGACCAATGTTCCATCATCTTTTCCATATTATCAGTTAAATCAATGAAACTAAAATCAGTAAATCCTCCTGTATGAGTAGATAAAATTGCAGTAGGAAGAGGGCAAACTTGAATTCCCATAGTTGATAAAATAGGTATAATATTTGTAAGGGAAGCTCTTCCAAAACCAGATAAATCGTGAATAGCAGCAACTTTTTTTACTATTTTTTCCATAATATCTCCTATTTAACTCTATAAGTTTTTATTCCTTTATAATTGATTATATTAAATTTAGAATCCTTTTCAATTTTATTTATCATTTTATCAATTTCAGTAACTTTTCTGCTTTCTAAAAAACTTCTTAATTCAAATTGATTCATAGGATGTCTTTTACAAAGACTTAATACAGCCTCATAATCATCTAGTATTTCACTAAAGAAAGAGCCAGAACTTAACATATCAATAGATATTCCACCTAATTCTTCAACAGCATATTGCATTTTTTCTTTACTAATCATATTAACATCTGGTTCAGCAGGTGGTCTAACACAAGTATTAAGATAAACTCTTGTATATTTTATTTTTTCTAATAATTTTTTATATTCAGCAATAGATTCTTTACTATCATTAATACCATCAAGTAACATAATTTCTAACCAAAGTTCACCTTCATATAGATGAGAAAATTCGATAATTCCTTTAAGAGTTTCATCAAATTTTATTTTTCCATAAGGTCTATCTATTTTTTTAGAAATTTCTTCATTGTATCCATTGATAGATGGTAAAACTATATCAGCTTCCATTAAATCTTCTTGAACTTTTTTATCGTTTAATAAAGCGCCATTAGTAATAACAGCTACAGGTTTATCAGTTAATTTTTTTAATTCTCTGACAAGTTCTCCTAATCTAGAATAAAGAGTTGGTTCTCCCTCTCCTACTACAGTTACTACATCAAAAACATCTGAATTTTTAAGATAAACCTTAAATTCATTAATAATATCTTCTAATTTAAAAAACTCTTGTCTTTCATTAGTCATTTTGTTAGTTCTTCCTAATTGACAATAAATACAAGAATAATTACAAGTTTTCTGAGGTATAGGACTAACTCCTAGAGATTTTCCTAGTCTTCTAGAAGGAATAGGACCATATACAAATTTTAAAGTTTCCATATTTTCCTCCTTTAAATAAATATCATTTCGCTCAATTATATCACAGAGTTACTAAAAAATCTATAATATAAATTTTAGGAAAAAATATTTTTTATCAAGAATTTAATTTTAGTACAAAAGTACTAAAAAAATGTGCCATATTTATTCAATAGAAAAGAAATAAAAAAAAAGCTTGAAATTCCTATAAAAAAGTGATAAAGTATCATCAATCTTTAATTTAAAGACAAATGTTCTTAAAATAGAAACATAAATTTTAAAAGGGGAAGTGATTTTTATGAAAAAGAAATTTTTAGCATTAATTTTAGCTTTAGGAGTCATATCAGGAATTTTGACAGGTTGTGGTGGAAAAGAAGAAGTTAAAGAAGATGTTATTAAAATAGGAGTTTTTGAACCTCTTACAGGAGAAAATGGTGGAGGAGGTTCTCAAGAAGTTGATGGAATAAAATATGCAAATAAAGTTTATCCAGAAGTTTTAGGAAAAAAAGTAGAATTAGTTATAGTTGATAATAAATCTGATAAGGCTGAGGCTTCAGTAGCAGCTACTCGTTTGGTAGAAAAAGAAAAAGTTGCTGCTGTAATAGGTTCTTATGGATCTGGAGTTTCAATAGCAGCTGGAGATATATTTAAAAATGCCAAAGTTCCAGCTATGGGAGCTTCTTGTACAAATCCAATGGTAACAGAAGGAAACGAATTTTATTTCCGTACTTGTTTCTTAGACCCATTCCAAGGTAAAGTTATGGCACAATATGCTATTGAAAAAGGAAATAAAAAAGCAGCTATAATAACTCAAATAGGAGATGATTATTCAACAGGATTAGGAAATTTCTTTAAAGAAGCCTTTACAAAATTAGGAGGAGAAATAGTTTATCATGGAGAATTCCAAACAAATGAACAAGATTTTAACTCAATATTAACAAATGTAAAAGCTTCAGGAGCTGAAGTAATATTTGCTCCTTCATCAATAGCTTCAGCTGGATTAATTATAAAACAAACAAGAGCTTTGGGTATTGAGGCTCAAATAATGGCTGGGGATACTTGGGAAAATATAGCAATAATAGATGTAGCTGGAGAATCAGCTGAGGGAGTTGTAATTTCTACATTCTTTGATGAACATAATACATTAGCTACAGAAGAAGCTAAAAAATTTGTCAAAGGATTTAAAGAATATTTAGGTGGACCAGATGAAATAATTCCAGCTGTAGCTTCTTTAGGATATGATGCTTATGTAGTAATATTGAATGCTATAAAACAGGCTGGAAGTACTGATGGAGAGGCTATAAGAAAGGCTTTAGTAGATATGAAAGGTGTAGAAGGAGTAACAGGAGTTTATTCATTTGATGAAAATGGAGATGCTAAAAAAGATATGGCAGTAATAAAAATAGTAAAAGATGGAAAATTCCAATATATAGATACAGTAGTAGTCAAATAAATTAAAACCCCCTCTTTTAAGAGAGGGGGTTCTTAAATATATTAGGGAGGGAAAATATGGACCTATCAACACTTGTACAACATATTATAAATGGTATTTCATTGGGAAGTCTTTATGCTCTTATAGCAATAGGATATACAATGGTATACGGAATTTTATTACTTATAAATTTTGCTCATGGAGATATTTTTATGATGGCAGGTTATTTTATGATATTTTCAGTAATAAATTTTGGTTTACCATTTTTTATAGCTATTCCTTTAGTATTAATATTAACAGTATTATTAGGGATAATATTGGAAAGAACAGCTTATAGACCTCTTAGAAATGCTCCAAGAATGTCGATAATGATATCAGCTATAGGAGCTTCTTATTTTTTAGAGAATTTAGCTACATATTTATTTACAGGAGTACCAAAAAGATATCCAGAAATTACTTGGTTAACAAAAATAGTTACTTTTGGTGATGTTTCTTTTCAAGTAGTTACAATAATAACTCCTATAGTAACAATGATTTTGTTATTTGGATTGATGACATTAGTTAATAAAACAAAGGTTGGTATGGCCATGAGAGCAGCCTCTAAAGATTATGAGGCAGCTAGATTAATGGGAATAAAAATAAATTGGATAATAGGAATAACTTTTGTAATAGGGTCATTTTTAGCAGCAATTGGTTCTATATTATGGGGAAGCAAATATCCAAGTGTTTATCCTTTAGTAGGAATGATGCCAGGATTAAAATGTTTTATAGCAGCTGTTTTTGGAGGAATAGGAAATATTCCAGGAGCTGTATTAGGAGGATTAACTTTAGGATTAGGTGAGGCTTTATTAGTGGCTTTTATACCTAGTATGACAGGATATCGTGATGCATTTGCTTTCATATTATTAATTATAATATTAATAGTTAAACCTAATGGATTATTAGGTGAAAAAGTAACTGATAAGGTGTGATATTATGGAAAAAAAATTATCAAATAAGATAAAAAATATATGTACAATAATTTTAGTTATTTTAAGTATTTTTATATTATTTCTTTTTGATAGAGAAATAATAGGAGATGCTTATTTAAGAAGAATATTAAATTTATCAGCTATCTATGCAATAATAAGTGTATCTATGAATTTAGTTAATGGATTTACAGGATTATTTTCATTGGGACAAGCTGGATTTGTGGCTATTGGGGCTTTTAGTGTGGCTGTATTTACAGTTCCAGAAAAATATATACAATCTATATTTTATATAAAACCTATGGCGCCATGGTTAGTAGAAATGAGATTACCTTTTGTAGTAGCTTTACTTATTGGAGGCTTAATAGCTGGAATTTTGGCCTTTTTAATAGGATATCCTATTCTTAGATTAAAAAGTGATTATTTAGCTATAGCTACTTTAGGATTTTCAGAAATTATAAGAATAGTACTAACAAATATGCAAACTATAACAAATGGAGCTTTGGGAATAAATAGAATACCTCCTATGAGATCTATGTTCATACCTTTTGGAATAGCTGTAATTTGTATAGGAATGATGGTTTTATTAATAAATTCAAGTTATGGAAGAGCTTTTAAGGCTATAAGAGAGGATAATATAGCAGCAGAATCTATGGGAATAAATTTAGCTTTACATAAAAATTTATCTTTTGCCATAAGTGCCTTTTTTAGTGCCATAGCTGGGGGACTTTATGCTGCTTTACTTACTACAGTAGACCCAAAACAATTTTATTTCACTTTTACATATAATTTCTTATTAATAATTGTTTTTGGTGGAATAGGAAGTGTAACAGGTTCAGTAATAGCTTCATTTGTAGTAACTTATGGTTTAGAGTGGTTACGTATATTTGATGAACCGTTGATAATCGGTGGAGTCACAATACCGTTTTTTAGAGCTGGACTTAGAATGGTAATATTTTCATTATTATTAATGATAATAGTTTTATTTTTTAGAAAAGGACTTATGGGAAATAAAGAATTTTCATGGGATGGAATATATAATTTCTTGTTAAGAATAAAAATATCTATAAAACAAAAAAGATATGATAAGATGAGAGTTTATGTAAGAAAACCCTTAAAAAATAAGGGAGGGGATAAGTAATGAGTGTACTAAGATTAAATGATATAACAATGCAATTTGGAGGAGTAGTAGCAGTAAATAACTTATCCTTAAATGTAGAAAAAGGTGAAATAGTAGCTTTAATAGGTCCAAATGGAGCTGGAAAAACAACAGCTTTTAATGTAATTACAGGAGTTTATTCTCCTACAAATGGAGAAATTTCATTTAATGATAATTGTATAATAAGTAATTTTCCTAAAGGAAATATGAAAAAAAATTATAGAGGTGAAAATTTAGGAAAATATACAAAAACTATAGAATATACTCCAGATAAAATAACAAAACTAGGAATAGCTAGAACATTTCAAAATATTAGACTTTTTAAAAATTTAACAGTATTTGAAAATGTATTAATAGCTACTCATATGAGGTCAAAAGCTAATTTAGTTTCAGCCATTTTTAGATTAAATTATAAAGAAGAAAAGAAAAATAGAGAAGAAACTTTGAAACTTTTAGAAATAGTAGGATTATTAAGTGTAAAAGATGAAATAGCCAGTTCCTTACCTTATGGAAAACAAAGAAGATTAGAAATAGCTAGAGCTCTAGCTACAAAACCAGAACTTTTATTACTTGATGAACCAGCAGCTGGAATGAATCCACAAGAAACAAATGAATTGACCAAATTTATAAAAGATATAAAAGAAAAATTTGATTTAACAGTCTTTATGATAGAACACCATATGGATTTAGTAATGGAAATATCTGATAGAATATATGTTTTAGATTTTGGAAAATTAATAGCTTCAGGAACTCCTAAAGAAATTCAAAATAATAAAAGAGTAATAGAGGCATATTTGGGGGTAGAAAATGAATAATGAATTATTAAAAATAACAAATTTAAGTGTAACTTATGGTGGGATTGAAGCTGTTAAGGATATAAGTTTTTCTGTACCAGAGGGAAAAATTGTGACTTTAATAGGAAGTAATGGAGCTGGAAAAAGTTCTACTCTTAGGTCAATTGTAGGACTGGAAAAACCCAAAACAGGAAAAATAGTTTTTGATGGATTAATATTAAATAATTTTACAACTGATGAGATAGTTGGCGAAGGTATAACATTAGTTCCAGAGGGAAGAAGAGTTTTTGATAATTTAACTGTAGAAGAAAATTTAAAAATAGGAGCTTATTTAAGAAAAGATTCTATAAAAGAGGATTTAGAATGGGTATATGGAATATTTCCTAGATTAAAAGAACGTTTATGGCAAAAAGCTGGAACTTTATCAGGTGGAGAACAACAAATGTTGGCTATAGGTAGAGCCTTAATGCTTAGACCTAAACTAATAATGATGGATGAGCCGTCTCTTGGATTAGCTCCCATTGTTGTTCAAGAAGTTTTTAAAATAATAAAAGATATAAGTAAACAAGGTGTAACTATTTTGTTGGTAGAACAAAATGCTAATCAAGCCTTAAAAGTAGCTGATATAGGTTATGTTATGGCTACAGGAAAAATAGTTATGAAAGGAAGTGGAAAAGAATTATTAGATAATGAAGAAATTAAAGAAGCTTATTTAGGAAAGAAAAAATAAAAAGATATGTATAATAGTAATAATTAAAAAGATTTAAGTTAAAAAAAGAAATAAAATGGTATAAATTAAAATATTGTATTAAAAAAAAACGATTAATACTTTAAATAAAAAAAGTGTGGAAAAATCTAAAAAAATACTAAAAATATTAGATATAAAAAATAAATAAGTTATCTTTGGTTAAATATAAAAAATATATATTGAAATAAAATTCAAAAAATAAATAAAAATCATTATAAAAATTTATGTATATATAAAACATTTAATTATAATACTTTATATATAAAAAAGAAATAAAACTAAGAGGTTGTCTTAAAAAAAACAAAAAAAGTTTAAAAAAAAACAAAAAAAAGGTTTACAAAATATAAAAAATAATGTATCATTAAGTTAAAGATGGAAAAAATAACACATCTTAAAATAAATTATGATAATTTAAGGAGGAAATTTAATTATGAAAAAATTAGCACTTTTATTAGCAGCAGTTGGAATGGTATCAGCAGTAGCTTACGCAGCACCTGAATTAAAAGTTACATCAGTAGGACAAGAAATTGAAATAGAAAACTGGTCAAATGGTCCAGATTTAGATGAAGTTAACTTATTTAATAATGTTGGATTAGCTTATGGAGATTGGACATTTGGTTTACAAGCTGGTAAACAATGGGCTATAAACTTTGATGATACTAAAGATGTAACTAGTAAAAATCATAGATTACAAATAGATGTTTGGAAAAAAGTAACTGATGATTTAAAATTAGGATTTAGATATAGAGGAACTTCTTCTTATGATAGATACTATGCTAGATGGGACTGGTCAAATGGAATGTTATGGTCAGCTGGAGATGTTTGGTATGAATCATATAACGGAAATAAAACTGACTGGTTAAAAACAGAAATATTCCCAATTGGATTAAAATATGGAGTATTTAAAGTAGGATATTTCTTAAATTATAATACTTTAATGGGTGGAGCAGATGTTAATGATAATGATGAATATATTGAACATCAAATAAGAGCATATGCTACTCTTTATAAAACAGATAGATTAACTTTAACAGCTGAAGGTAGATTTACTATTTCTGCTGATGAAAAATATAATGGAGTAAAACCTCATAGAGAATATGATGATTTTGGAAGAAATAGATTATATTTAGGTGCTGATTATAAAGTTACTGAAAATTTAAATGTTTATGGAAAATTTGGATATGAATATAGAGAATGGAGATTAGAAGATAACGCAATAGACGACCATACTCAAAAAATATATCAAGATATCATAGTTGGATGGTCTTATAAATTCTAATAAAAAATAAAAGGAGAGGAAATTTATTTTCCTCTCTTTTTCCTAATATACTATGTGAAAGTAATTAAAATAATTTTGGTAACATCTCTTTTGTTACCTTTTTTATTTTAACTATGTTATTTTTCAATATAATTTTTTATAAATTTTGATAATGTTCCTCTGTCTACTTTTAATTTTCGAGCTATTTCACTTTTAGAAACTTTTTCTTTTAAAAGTTTTTTTATAGTTTCTTCTTTTCCTGTTAATTTAACTTTTTTAGCCTTTCCTAAAGGACGCCCCAATCTAATTCCTTCAGCTTTTTTCCTAGCTAAAGCTTCTTTTGTTCTTTGACTTATAAGATTTCTTTCTATTTCAGCTGATAATCCAAAGGCAAAAGCTAAAACTTTGCTTTGAATATCATCCCCTAAGCGATAATTATCTTTTATAGTCCATACTCTGCACTCTTTAGTCATACAAATATTTAAAATTTCCATTATCATAAAAAGATTTCTTCCAAGTCTAGAAAGTTCAGAATAAATTATTAAATCTCCTTTTGTTACTTTTTTCAAAAGTCTTCCTAATTTTCTTTTGTCATAATTTTTTGTTCCACTAATAGTTTCTTCAATCCATCCATTAATAGTTAGTTTTTCTTTTTGACAAAACTTAATTATTTCAAATCTTTGATTTTCAACAGTTTGTTTATCACTACTAACTCTTATATATCCATATACCATTTCCCCACCTTTCACATAGTTATTATATATTTTAATATTTTTTTGATAAAAATAAAATATATAAATTTATGTAAATATAAGTTATTGCCTATTATTAGCATTAATTTGGAAATGGCTAATTGTTATTTTGTAACTTTGAATTTTTACTGAATATGGATATCTAGAATTTTAGTTATAAGTTTAAATGAATAACAAGAGAAAAAGAGAGACCGAAGTCTCTCTAATATTTTCCCTTATATTAAATTTTAATTAAATTAGAATTTATATGTCCATCCAAATCCTAATTCTCCATAATAGTCATCAGCTTTAGGAGCTACTTCATGTTCGTCATATTTATTGAACTCATATTGATAGTATCCAGAAAGAGTTAAATTTTCTGTTAAAGTATAAGCTGCATTTGCTATAACGATATGTCTATTATTTTCAACTCCATCTTTTCCTTCTGGTGTTTTTACATCTTGTAAAAATTGATATCTATATTCAGCACCAACTTTTAAATTTTCTGTAGTATAAATAGTTCCTCTTACTCTAATTTGATTTCTATAATCATGAGCAGAAGCATCTCCAGTATATTTTGTATATTCTAACCAATAAGCTAATTGAACAGGACCATATGTTATTTGTAATGGTTCTCCATCCATAAAGAATGCATCTTGCCCTCCAGTAGTATTATTAAATTGATATCCTGGAGCTATATTTCCAGTAAACATTCCAAATTTATAAGAAACTGGTATTTGGAATCTATCATAATCTTTTTGAGCTCTCCATTTTAATCCTGCTGAATAATCTCCTATTTTTTTAGAAGCAACTATTTCTAATCTATGATTTGAAGAATTAAATCCATCAGAAACAGTTTCCCCTTTAGAATTTTTCCAATCTTCTGTAGAAACAGACCATCCTTTTCTAGCTAATAAATTAAAAGACCAATCATCATATGCTAAATTTACTTTATTAGCAATATAAACATTTTCTCCTATATTTTCATTTCCAGAAGTATTTTCTACTACGAAATCTTGTCCTACTGATGTTACTGTTAACTCAGGTGCTGCGTAAGCTACTGCTGATACCATTCCAACTGCTGCTAATAAAAGTGGGTTTATTTTTATCAATTTTTATAATAATTTTTCAAAAAATAAAATAACACTTTTTGATATTTTTTTATTGAAAAATTATAAAAAAACAATTAAAATATACTGATAAATATTATAGGAGGAAAAAATGATAATAGGTCTTACAGGTGGGATAGCTAGTGGAAAATCAACAGTAAGTAATATTTTAAATAAAATTGGAATAAAAATAGTAGATGCTGATAAAATTTCAAAAGAATTATCCAATAGAGAAGATGTAATAAAAGAAATTCAAGAAAAAATTTCCATGGATGTATTAAATGATGAAAATAAATTAGATAGAATAAAATTAAAAAATATAGTTTTTAATAATAAAGAAAAATTAAATATTCTTAATGAAATTTTTCATCCTAAAATAAGAGAAGAATTTAAAAAAATCAAGTTAAATTCTCATAAACGTGATATAATAATATTTGATGTACCTTTACTATTTGAAACTGGAATGTATAAATTATGTGATAAAAATATATTAGTTTATGTAGATAAAGATATTCAAATTAATAGATTGATGTTAAGAGATAACATTACAAAAGAACTTGCTGAAAAAATAATAAATTCACAAATGAGTTTAGAAGAAAAAAAAGAAAAATCAGATATTCTTATAAATAACAATAAAACTATTGAAGAATTGGAAATAAAAGTTATGAAAATTTATAATATTTTATTAAAAGAGATAGAGGAATAATTGGAGGAAAAATGAAAATAGTAGCCCCAGCAGGTAATTTAGAAAGATTTTATTCAGCAGTTAATGCTGGAGCAGATGAAATCTATATGGGAATAAAAGGATTTGGAGCTAGAAGAAATGCTCAAAATTTTACTTTAGAAGAATATAAAGAGGCTATAGACTATGCCCATAAAAGAGGGAGTAGAATATTTCTTACTCTTAATACATTGATGAAAAATGTAGAGATAGATTTTTTATATACAAATTTAAAAGCTTTATATGAATATGGATTAGATGCTATTATTGTTCAAGATTTAGGATATTTTAGATTTATAAAAGAAAATTTTCCAGATATAGATATTCATGGAAGTACTCAGATGACAGTGGCCAATCATGTAGAAGCAGAATATTTAAAAAGTTTAGGATTTAAAAGGGTTGTATTACCAAGAGAGATGACTTTTGAAGAGATAAAAAGTATAAGAGAAAAAACAGATATAGAACTAGAAGTCTTTGTTTCAGGAGCTCTTTGTATATCTTATTCTGGAAATTGTTATATGAGTAGTTTTATAGGTGGAAGAAGTGGAAACAGGGGAATGTGTGCCCAACCTTGTAGAAAACTATATACAAAAGATAGTAAATGTAACTTTTTATTAAGCCCTAAAGACCAACTTATGGGATTAGAAGAGATACAAAAATTAAAAGAGATAGGTATAAATAGTATAAAAATTGAAGGAAGAATGAAAGAAAAAACATATGTTAATGAAGCAGTAACATATTTTAGAGATATGATAGATAATATAAATAGAGAAGAAAAGCTTTCTAAGATTTTTAATAGAGGATATTCAAAAGGATATTTTTATAAAGAGACTGTTTCAGAAGATATTATGAATAAAAATTATTCTGCTACAATAGGAAATCCTATTGGAATAATTAGTGGTAAAGAATTATTATTAGAAGATAGAATAATGTTAGGTGACGGAATAACATATCTTTCAAAAGATTATGAAATTTTAGGTGGAGAATACATCAATAGAATAGAAAAGAAAAATCAAAAAGAGAAATATAAAGAGGCAGTAGAGGGAGAAAAAATAATTTTGAAAAATGCTCCTAAAGGGTCTAAGTTTATATTTAAGAATTTTGATAAAAAAGTAATAGATGAAGTTACTGCTAGATTAAAAGAGGAAAATAAAAAAGAAAATGTTGAGTTAACTTTTGAAGGAAGATTAGGAGAAAAACCTCTTTTAAAAGGAAAAGTAATAAATAGTAGAGGGCAAGAAATTTATAGTGAAATTATAGGAGAGAGTTTAATAGAAGTAGCAAGTAAAAAAAGTGCTGATTCTAAAAATATTGAAGAAAAACTTTGTGAAACTGGAGAAACAGTATTTAAAGTTTCTAAATGTAATGTGTATATAGATAATAATATTTTCTTGCCTATATCAATTTTAAAAGAACTTAGAAGAAATTTATTAAAAGAATTAGAAGAAAAATTAGTATTAAGTTATAGAAGAAATTTAGGAGAAAGAGAAATATTTAAGATTCAAGTTGAAAAAGATGAAATAAAAACTCCTGAAATTTCAGTTATGGTAACAACAAAAGAACAAGAAGAAATTGTAAAAGAATTAGGAATAGAAAAAATTTATCATAGAGGATATGATGTAGCAAAAGAGGGAAATTTAAAATATATTAATATAAATGAAAAACTTGCTACAAACCTTTATCAAATATTAAAAAATACAAATAAAGATGTAACAGTAGGTTGGAATTTAAATGTTGGAAATATTTATTCTCTAAATGAGTTTGCTAAGATTCCTAATGTAAAAACTATTATAATTTCTCCAGAGTTAAAATATGAAGAAATAGAAAATATTGGAAAAGTTCCTGTAAGAAAAGCAATGTTAGGATATTCTAAATTAAAGGGAATGTATATTGAATTAGATATATTAAAAGATAAAGAAACATTTAAAAATGAACAGGAAGATTTATTTATTTCAAGAATAAATCCTTTAGGAAATAATGAGATTTATTTCAATAAACCTTTAAATGTTTTGAGTCAAGTAAAAAGGTTAGGAAAACTTGGTATAGATGAAGTTGTTATAGAACTTTTAGATGAAATTAAAGAGGAAATAGAGGAAATAATCAGAAATATAGATAAAAAAGAAAATATATATAGTCCATATAATTATGAGAGAGGAGTATATTAAAATGAAAACAATGACAATTAGAAATTTAGCTACTTGGTTTGGGCTAGGAGATATGCCTAAGGCACCAGGAACTTTTGGGACTTTAGGAGCAATTCCTTTATATATAGGAATAAATTTTTTAAGAAATATTTTTCCAAATATAACTTTGTATAATTCATTTTATTTTATGTTTTTAATGACTTTTTTTGCATTATCAGTTTATGTGTCAGATATTAGTGAAAGAGTTATATTTCAAAAAGAAGATCCACAACAAGTTGTAATAGATGAAGTTTTAGGGTATATGACTACTTTATTCTTAGTTAATCCTGTAGGAGTGAAAGAATTTTTAGTAGCTATTGGTTTGGCCTTTGTTATTTTTAGATTTTTAGATATAACAAAAATAGGACCAATAGATAAAGTACAAGACTTAAAAGATGGAATAGGTGTCACAATGGACGACTTCTTAGCTGGAGTTATAGGAAACTTTATATTACTTTGTATATGGACATTTATATTTTAAGATAAAAGGGAGATAGTGATATGAAGGCTAGTATAATTCTTGTAGGAACAGAACTATTAAGTGGTGGAACTGTAGATACAAATAGTATATTTATGGCAGAAGAACTTAATAAATATGGGATAGAAATAAAATATAAACTGACAGTAAAAGATACAATAGAAGATATTATGATAGCTTTAGAATTTGCTAGAAAAAATAGTGATTTAATAATAACTTCTGGGGGGGTAGGACCAACTATTGATGATATAACAAAAGATGCTGTAGCAAAATTTTTAGGAAAAAGAATTATTGTTGATGAAGAAGATTTCAAAGTAATGAAACAAAAATTTGATGAAAGAAAATTAAAATATACTCCAAATAATATAAAACAAGTGGAAAAACCAGAAGGAGCAGTATCAATAGAAAATCAAGTTGGAATGTGTCCAGCTGTTTATGTAGATGATATAGTATCTTTTCCAGGAGTTCCATCAGAAGTATATGATATGTTTCCTAGATTTTTAAAATGGTATGCAGAGGAAAAGAAACTTCTTATAGATGAAATATATATAAAAGATTTATTGGTATATGGTTTAGGAGAATCTTATCTTGACCAACAAATAAGTGAACTTTTTACAGAAGAAGGAATTGATTATGAATTCTTAGTGAAAGATTTTGGTATAATTATCAGATTACAAGGAAAAAATAGTAATAAAAACATAGTAGAAAAAATTTCTGAAAAGATATATAATATAATAGGCGACAATATTTTTGGAGAAGGAAATGATAGATTAGAAAACTTAGTTATCACCAAACTAAAAGAGAAAAAACTATCACTTTCAGTTGCTGAATCTTGTACAGGAGGATTACTTGCAGGAAAAATTGTCAGTGTTTCTGGAGCTTCAGAAGTATTTAAAGAGGGGTTAGTAACTTATAGTAATGAAGCTAAAATGGAAAAATTAGGAGTTAAAGAGGAAACATTAAAAAAATATGGAGCTGTAAGTGAAGAAACAGCTTTAGAAATGGTTAAAGGACTAAAAACTGATGTAGGAGTTTCTGTGACAGGAATAGCAGGGCCTTTAGGGGGAACAAAAGAAAAACCAGTAGGTTTAGTTTATTTTGGACTAAAAGTAAAAGATAATTTTAAGGTTGAAAAAAGAATATTGGTAGGGCCAAGAAATAAGATTAGGGAAAGAGCAACATTACAAGGTTTATTTTATTTAAATAAAATGTTGAAAGGAAATGCTTAATTATGACTATAGGAGAAAAAATAAAAAAACATAGAACAGAAAAAGGTTTTTCACTAAGAGAATTGGCAAAAAAAGTCGATTTGTCAGCTAGTTTTTTATCACAAATAGAGCAAGGAAAAGCTTCACCATCAATAGAAAATTTAAAAAAAATAGCTAATAATTTAGAAGTAAGAGTGAGTTATCTTATAGAAGAAGAGGAAAAATTAGAAACTTTTCATGTAAAAAAAGAAGATATAAAATATGTAGAAAGTATAGATTCTAAGACTTCTATAGGACTTTTAACATCATCTAAATTAGAAAAAGATATGGAACCAATTATATATGAAATAAAACCTGGCGGAGAAAGTGGAAGAGGATTTTTTAATCATCATGGTGAAGAATTTATTTATATAATAGAGGGAAATTTAGATATTTATATAGAAAATCAGGTTACTACTTTAAATGAAGGAGATAGTTTTTATTTTAAATCTACTTTGAATCATAGATTTAAAAATAATGGAAAAAAATTAACAAGAGCTATTTGGGTAGTAAGTCCACCTACATTTTAATAATTAAAAATTTGGAGGAAAAATGGAGTTAAAAATAGAAGTTTTAAATGCAATGAGATTAACTAAACTTCTTATTGCAGCAAGTAGATGGTTATCAAGACATGCTGATGTATTAAATGATTTAAATGTATATCCAGTTCCAGATGGAGATACTGGTACAAATATGTCAATGACATTACAAGCAGTAGAAAACCAACTTGTAAAACTAAATTATGAGCCAAAAATGGCAGAACTTTGTGAAATAGTATCAGAATCAATTTTACTTGGAGCTAGGGGGAACTCTGGAACAATTTTATCTCAAATTATTCAAGGGTTTTTAATGGGAATTCAAGAAAAAGAAGAAGCTACAGTAGAGGATGTAATTAGAGCTTTTGGACAAGCTAAAGAAAAAGCTTATAAAGCGGTAAGTAATCCTGTAGAAGGAACAATTTTAACAGTAATAAGAAAAGTAGCAGAAGCAGCTGAAAATTATGAAGGAGATAAAAAAGATTTTATTCCATTTTTAATTTATTTAAAAAATATTTCAGCAGAAGCTGTAGAGGAAACACCAACTCTTTTACCAAAATTAAAAGAAGCTGGAGTAGTTGATGCTGGTGGAAAAGGAATTTTCTATATTCTAGAAGGATTTGAAAAATCTATTACAGACCCTCAAATGTTAGAAGATTTAGAAAGAATAATACAATCTCAATCTAAAAGAAGAGAGATGTTAGATTCTACAGCAATGGAAATGGAAGATATAAAATTTAAATATTGTACAGAATTTATAATAGAAAATGGAAGTTTTAATTTAGAAGAATACAAAGAAAAAATAAGTCAATATGGAGATTCTATTGTTTGTGCTCAAACTTCTAAAAAAACAAAAACACATATTCATACAAATAATCCAGGTATCATACTAGAAATAGCTTGTGCTTTAGGAAGTTTATCTAATATGAAAATAGAAAATATGGAAATTCAACACCATAATAATAAATTATTCAAAGAAGAAGACTACACTTTAGTACAACAAAATATCTTAATTAGAAATGAGAATGCTAGACCAGTAGGATATTTTGCCATAGCAGATACTAAAGAAATGGGAGAAATTTTCTTAAATATAGGAGCAGCTGGAGTTTTAATAGGAGGACAAACAAATAATCCAAGTGTAGCTGATATTGAAGAGGGAATTAAAAAATTAGATGCTCAAAAAATAATTGTTTTACCAAATAATAAAAATATAATCTCAGCAGCTAAGATAGCAGCTGAAAGGTCAAATAAAGAGGTTACAGTTTTAGAAACTAAATCTATGCTTGAAGGTCATTATTTAATAAAAAATAAAGATTTAAAAATAGAAAGTGTTATTGAACATTTAAGTGTAAATACTTCTATTGAAATTACAAAAGCTGTTAGAGATACAAGAGTAGATAATTTAGAAATAATTAAAGGAAATTATATAGCTATTGTAAATGGAAAAATAAAAGAAACTAATTCAAGTTTACAAAATTTAATATTGACATTAAAATCTAAATATTTGACTGAAAATACTTTAAATGTATTAGTATCTTTAGGAAAAAATGTAGATGAAGAAATGACAGTAGAGTTAAAAGATGTTCCTCAAGGAATTAGATATGAAGAAATTAATTGTAAACAGGAAAATTATTACTATTATATTTATATAGAAAATAGAGATCCTAAATTACCAGAAATAGCTATTGTAACAGATTCTACGTCTGACTTATCAGAGGAAATGATAAGAGAATATCCTAACTTGGAAATAATACCTTTAAAAGTTAAGTTAGATGGAGATAATTATTATAGAGATGGAGTAGATATCAGTAAACAAGAATTTTGGAAAAAAATAGTAGAAGGTGGGCAATTACCAAAAACTTCTCAACCATCTCCAGCAGAATTTAAGTCTCTTTATGAAAAATTATTTGCAAAAGGATATAAGAAAATTATATCAATTCATATTTCAGGAAAATTAAGTGGAACCCAACAAGCTGCTAGAGTAGCAAGAGGAATGTTAAATAGAGAGGAAGATGTAGTTATCTTAGATTCTAAAACTGTTACATTTGCTTTGGGACATCTAGCAATAGAGGCTTCAAAAATGGCTATGGAGAAAAAATCTTTAAAAGAAATTATAGATTGGTTAGAAGAATCTAAAGAATTAATGAAAGTTTATTTTGTTGTAAAAGATTTAGACTATTTACAAAGAGGTGGAAGAATAGGTAGGGCCTCAGCTCTTATAGGTGGAATATTTAGAGTGAAACCTGTTCTTAAAGTTGAAAATGGAGAAGTTTCTGTAGAAGCAAAAGTTTTAGGAGAAAAGGGAGCTCTTCTTCATATGGAGAAAATTATTAAATCAGCTAAAACTTCAATAATTTTATACACAGGTTGGGGTGGAAATCAAAGTTGTTTAAGCAGTGCTGATAGTTTAAAAACTATAGCTGAAAGATTTAAAAAAGTAGATTATAGAGGAAGAGTTGAAATAGGAGCTGTAATAGGTTCGCATGCAGGTCCTGTATATGGAATAGGAATAATGGATAAAATTAGATAATAAAATTTTAAGGACTCGTTAAGAGTCCTTTCTGTATTTAATTATAATAGATGTTTGGAGGAGAAAGTATGTTAATGTTAATTGGTATACTAATCTTTTTGGTTACTTTCTATTTTATTATAACAGAAAAATATCCAAAATCTTTAGTGTCTATTATTGGTGGTGGACTAATGGTTGTTATCAGAATTTTAAATGAAGAACAAGCATTAGAAGTTGTTGGTTATAATCTTGAAATTCTAGTTCTTTTAATTGGAATGATGATTATTGTTGAAATTATGTCTGAAACAGGAATTTTTCAGTGGATAGCTATAAAATTAGCTCAAGTAGTTAAAGGAGACCCTATTAAAATTTTGGTTCTTCTATCTATTGTTACAGCTACTTGTTCAGCTTTTTTAGATAATGTTACCACTATTCTTTTAATAGTTCCTGTAACTATTTTCTTAGCTAATAGGTTAAAATTAGACCCTAAACCATTTGTATTAATGCAAATATTTATGTCTAATATTGGTGGAACAGCTACAATGATAGGAGACCCACCTAACTTAATTATTGGAAG